>CANODD010000060.1 GCA_947564705.1 uncultured Dorea sp.
ACGTTTTACTTCTGTGTCAATATGTAATTTTTTTGCACGATTATAAAT
The DNA here is from genome assembly GCA_947564705.1 of uncultured Dorea sp. Classification (GTDB taxonomy): domain Bacteria; phylum Bacillota; class Clostridia; order Lachnospirales; family Lachnospiraceae; genus Sporofaciens. Next base: position 49 of record CANODD010000060.1, read on the forward strand.
ATCTACCAAAAGCAGGTTGTCAAGCAGCAGATTCTTGATAAAATTATCCTTATCAAACCGTTCTTTATATGCCGTCAGAAGATTCTGAATCTGGAAAACCACTATCTTCCCTACCATATATACGTCGTCGCTTCCGCCGTTGGCAAGAAGAACATACTCTAATTGATGCTCGTCAAAAATCTTAAAAAACTGGTTCCCCTGTACAACCTGACTGTCTGCGGGAGACTCGACAAATGATACTACCTCTTCTCCATAATTCGCCTGTTCCGGAAATGTACTCGCAAGAGCTTTCCCGTCTGTATCCATTACACAAAAGTCGATTCGCGTAATTCCTTTCAATCCCTCAATTGTATTTTGAAGTATTTGATTAGATATCATATTCTATATCCTCCCCTCATTTCAATATGCATAATTCACAACAAAAAAAGGGCTTGACTGGCAATAATGCATATCACTAGACACTATATTAATATATATAGACAAAAAAATAAAGAGGAAATCTCACTTTTTTGTTGATTTCCTCATAATTTAAGATTTTCTTTTGATTTTTAAAGCATATGCATAGTGACGAAAAGTCAATTCCGTTTTCTTTTCTCAATCTCTTTTTTAAACATAAATTTCTCTATATACTGTAAAATCTTCCCTGGTCCGATCCCGTTTTTCCCATCCGGAATATATTCCTTTCCCAGTCCAAGCCAGAGACGGGCGTCCAGAAGATTCTTATTCCTCACGATAAATTCCTCCTGCAGAGGCGACTTAAGCGCCGCAAGAATACAATCCACTTCTCCGCCGTTAATATCGTTCACAAGCATGTCGTCCGCCTGGTCCTGCGCCGATACCTTCGCCAGCCCGATCACCTGCAGCCCATAATAATAATTCTGAAGATAGTCAAACAGCTTCTGTCCTTCCTCTTCCGACTCCACCAAAAGATAGATTCTCTTATGATTCTTATGCAGATACCTCATGAACATCCTCAGAAAGACCTGTCCCTCCGTCTCCTGAAGATACTTCCGGTCCGTGACGTCCGCTGCTTCCAGTATCGCCTTATCCCCCGCCAGGACCAGGTCGAATCCGCACATGTCTTCCTTAAGCTTACCCTTGTCTTCTATCTGCATAAGCCCGTTCACCGTCGCCATCTCCACGATATTCACCGGCTCCGTCCCCATATATTCCACGGTTCTCTTCATTGCTTCTTTTGCAGAACAATTATCTATATTAATATCCAAAACGCTAATCTTACTGTCCATATTCTCACCTGTGAATGATTATTACCAGTTTTTCGATTATAGCAAATGGATCAGTCCTTTTCAACCTTTATCACCAAATGTTCATACTAGTTAATATTAATTAATATTCGTAATATTTCTGTTACTTTTCCAGTTCTTCTTACTTTTCCAGTTCTTTTTTCTTTTTCGTCATGAGCCCGCCGATCCTTCCGGTCTCTTTCGAAGAGAGGGACTTCCATCCTTCCTCCATCACCTTATCAAGCAGGCCCAGCTCTTCGGCAATCTCATACTTTAATTTCTCCTCTCGTGTCAGTTCCTCTAATCTGATCGGCTTATTCTTCTTCGCTGCCATGAATAATCCCCTTTCATTTCTAAGCATACTCTTTACTCTAATAAGTATTGACATATGCGAAAAAGAATATACAAAAAAATAACATGGCGGTACGCCCGGAACAAATCCGGGCATCATACCGGCATGTTATCTTAAAAAAATACTCTAATATCCGACCGGTGCGTCCGGAATGATAATTGCCGCGATAATATAGGCAAATATCCCTGTACCTGTAAAACCAAAGATTGCCAGCACCAGCCTGATCAATGTGGCGTCCACATTAAAATACTCTGCCACGCCTCCGCATACTCCGCAGATCATGCGATTCTTTCTCGAACGATATAATTTTCTGGGTTCCATTCTGTAATCCTCCATTCGCTTTTTTTGAAATTATTAACGTACTTTTGTTCCGTCAAACTCTACAATTACCGAACCTACGCCGGTTGAGATATCCATATCTTTGTCTGCCCTGTTATCAATCTTCCTGTGTCCGCCGATTCCCGAATAATCGCTGCCGCCGCAGACCACTTCGCCCACCGCACAGTCGATGTCATAATTATAATCCGTCTCATGGCCGTATGCCGTGAATTCTACCTCGCCCACACCGCATTCGATCTCCAGCTCAGATGTCACGTCCCCTTTCGCACGGATCGTACCGGCCCCGCATTTAAGCGAGCCTTCACGTGCCTGAAAGTCTGCAACCTCCACTTCTCCCGCTCCTACATCTACGGAAAAGCTGTCTGCATAGACCTCATCCATGGTAAGCGTTCCCGCTCCCATATCAAAAGATACTTCGTCAAATCTCATTTCTCTGGGAATATATACCTTGATCGTCCCTTTCCCCATATTATTCAGGTGATATAATCTTTTGTTCGTTTTAAGTTTCAGCTCGTTACCTTCCACATAACATTTAAAGCCCAGCCTCTGGCGCAGATTCTTCGTCTCTACCCGGATCTCATCCTCATCCGTCGCGTAAACGCTCACTTCTCCCGCCGCTATTTCGGCGTCGATCTCCGTAATACCCTTGAAGGACTCATGGATATCCTCCGCCTCTTTCCCGCTGCCGCCGACATACCCGAATCCATCCGGGAATCTGCCGTGAATCGCATCCAGTGTAACTCCTAACCCAAACGCCACTGCACAACAGACAAACCCGATTGCTATCGCGCCGGCGCATACGATCCAGAATACTTTCCATCCAGTCTTCATCTAAACCACCGCCTTTCTCTGAAATGGCTGCCTTAAGAGCCACACACAGCCTCTGATGATTCCCGGAATTACGATCCAGCAGACTCTCAGACTTATGACTGTACCGATCACACCAAGAGCCGTAAGTATCAGACCCGAACCGACAAGCGCCAATCCTACCGCTATCTCCGGTATCAGGCTTAGGACTCCGGCAATAAACACACACACGCCTGCAAACGCAACCACAACAGAGACGATTACCAGAGACATGAATAACAATAATAACGCAAACGCACATGCCGCGACTACCGCGATCACCGCAATTGCAACCGGAATGACGATGGGCGCCGCTACAATCACCAGCAGGATGATCAAGATAGCTTTCAAAGTCCCGTTTGTTCTGGGCTCTTCTTCCTTCTTCCGAAAATCAAATCCCTGATAAGCATCCTCCCCATAGCTATATCCCTGCTCTTCTTTACGGTATCCGCTGTCTTCCTTTTGAGAATCCCTTCCCGCCGGCATCTCTTTATACTCGAATCTTGTATCTGTATAACCCTTCTCCGTATATTCGCCGTATTCTCTTGATGAACCCTTCAAATCTGCCTTAATCGTTGCCGCGACCTTCGCCGGGCTTTCCAATTCCTCGATCACCCTCTGCTCGTTCTCTTCACCGGCGTCGTCAAAATAATCGTTATAGAACTTCATCGCGTCTCTTCGTTCCTCTGCCGGAACATCCTGTAATAATGCTGCCAATTCCGTCATAAACTTGATACGGTTCATACAGATATCCCTCCCTCAAATAACTCGTTAATCTTCTTCGTATAGCTCTTCCATTCTGTCCGGTACAGGTCCAACTGTGCCGAGCCCCTGACCGTTATTTTATAATAACGCCGGTTCCTTCCGTCGATCTGTCTGTCGTATACCTCCAGGCATTCATCTTTCTGGAGCCTTCTCAGAACCGGATATAGCGTGGACTCAGACACATCAATGGCCGTTCTTACATCATGTGTGATCTTATATCCGTAAGTTCCTTCCTTCTCCTGGGACACAACGGCCAGTACAATAGCATCAAGAAGAGCTGCTCCGGTGTTAAATACCATGCCACCACTCCTTTGCTGGATTATAATATTATTATATTATGTAATATTATTTGTGTGTCTATATTATATTCTATATAATATAGTTTGTCAACTGATATTATATAATTATTTCAAAGAATGTGCCAAGGCACATTCTCGCGCCGGGCGCGGTCGTGAATTTGTAAAAGAAGGAGGATTTGCAAATGCCTCAAATTTTACGAGTTTTAAGGGGAATGTCGAAATATAATTATGGTTATGGTATGATATTTATATGTGAATGATATATTATTAAAAATAGGATATAGACTTGTAAGAAGCGGAGGTTAAAATTATGATGTATCCATATATGACGCTTAATGATGATACAGAAATTGTGCATTCCGAAATGAAGCCAGATGGAAGAGTGAAGGTATATATAGAAACTCCAGATGAAAAAGTATGTTTTCGTCATGCTACTTGTTGGTTGCCAGAATATATGTGGGAAGATATATATGCTTATTCTGACGGTGATATTGAGAAGTTTCAGGAAATAATTGAGTCTGCTGCACATTTGATTATGGAGTTTTCGCAAGAAGGAGGATTTGATAATGCCTCGGATCTTTAAATTAGGTTCATATTGGGTTTATTTTTGGACTAATGAAAATAAACCATTAGAGCCGATACATGTTCATATATCAAATGGAAGTCCGAGTGCAAATGCAACAAAAGTATGGATAACAAAAAGCGGAAAATGTTATTTGTGTCATAATAAATCAAAAATTCCAGAAAGAACTCTTAGAAATATGATGCGTATAATAGAAACTCGTAGTTCAGAAATAATAAACAAATGGTATGAGTATTTCGGAGAAATCAGGTTTTATTGTTGATTTATAATAGAGTGCCGAACATGAACGTTTCCTCCTTTTTGACGGGCACAGACTCCTGTCTGCATCCCATACGGTAGATAATGCAGAATATGGGGATACAATGTCTTACAAAGCATCTTATATGAGAAATAACTATACGGAAGAAGCATGGCTGTTTCTGAATCACCTGTCTACCTACAACGTTTGGACTATAGGGTGGTTAAAGCCGCCCTATAGCATACCTAATTTAAAAAGCGTTACAGATTAATAATACAATGTTAAATTTAGAAGCTTAAAAGCTTAAAACTCGGTAGATGAGCATTTGAATACTCAATTAACCACTTTAAAATCATAAATCCATACTGTATCAATATCATCACAGGAATTCCGGCCCGGAATTTCCAATGACGGGTCTTATGCCGGAACACCTGCATCCCTATATAAGCCCCGATACTCCCCCCAAGAAGCGCGGCACACAGAAGCGTCTTTTCCGATACCCGCCACCGGCGCCGCACCGCGCACCGTTTATCATACCCGAAGATCACGAATCCCAGCACATTCATCACAGTCAGATAAATAAATACTGCCCCTGTATTCATCTCCCCCTCATCTCCTCCTTATCATCTCCTATCTGTATTTCTTCCTTATCATTTCCTATCTGTATTTCTTCCTTATCATTTCCTATCTGTATCTCTTCCCTGAGTGTAAAAGAATAGATAATCTTCTCTCTCACCTTTTTCTGAGTCATCTGCTCCAGCGCTTTCGCATAATAGTCAAGCTGGGCATGGTATCTCTCCACAAGCTCTTCTGCCCGCCGGACCTTATCCGTCTTATAATCCAGCACCACCAGCTCGCCGTCCGTCTCAAAATACACATCTATGATACCCTGTACCAGGATCTGTTCCCCTTCCTGCTCCTTAGGATAGATCTCCCTTGCATCCACGCCGAGGACGAAAGGCTGTTCCTTCCAGAGCGCATGCCGGACAGCCGCATCCTTCATCCGCTGCCCTGACCGGCTTGTAAGAAAATGCAGGATATCCGAAGGTCTGATGCAGTCCGCCATATCCTGCCGCATCTTTCCCGCCTCCACAAATTCTTTCATGCATCTTTTAAGTCCTTCTTCATCATACTCCCCGGAAAAATCCAGCAGCTCCATCAGCCTGTGATATGCAGTACCCCTTCCTGCCCCTGCCAGTTCTTCCTCTTCTTGAAGAAACTTTGGAATCAACGGAACGACATCCGGCTCTTCATACGGCAACTCTCCGTACTCTTCGGATTCCTCCCCGAAAGTTTCAGCCAGATAGACCCGTTTTTTAAGTTCAGATACGGTAAATTTAAGCTTCTGCTGCCTGCTTTTGCCATACGGGTAACGATAGGAGAACTGTTCCTTCAGCGCTTCATGAAGTCCTGAATCGTAGACAATTTCTGTATCCCAATTCATAAGCGCGGCCCGCTCAAGTCTGCCCGCCGTCTCTTCTTCAACAGAATCCCTCACTATATCCTCAAATCTTAAGACCTTTTTTACAATCGGTACGTCGTCCGTCATCCTCACAAGCGCCGGGAGAATCCAGTCCCAATAGGTTACGGCCTTACTCAGACGGCCGAAAGATAAGGCTTCCTCCTCCCGCTCTTTTATCAGTTCATACCCCTTAAGCTTCTTCTCGGAATTTGACAGGGTTCCGGTAATGATAAGCTTCTCTTTCGCCCGGGTGAACGCCACATACAGAACCCTCAGTTCTTCCCCAAGCCCGTCCAGCGCCTCTTCTTTCTGCATAACCTTCTTGACAATCGTCGGGCTCTTTGTCCTCTTCTCAATATCTACCGCATCCAGCCCTACCCCCAACCTGGCATGGAGAGCTACGCTGCTTCTGGCATCCTGCATATTGATCCTCTTTCCCATGCCTGCCGCGAACACAATCGGAAATTCCAGGCCCTTGCTCTTGTGTATCGTCATCACCCGCACCGTATCCGACTGCTCATCCTCGATACTCGCCTCTCCGTAGTCCACGTCATATTTCTTAAGCTGCTCGATATACCGTACGAAATGAAACAGCCCTTTATAACTGGTGGCCTCGTACGCCCTTGCTTTCTCCACCAGCATATCGAGATTCGCCCTTCGCTGTTCTCCTCCCGGAAGGGCGGACACATAATCTCCATACCCCGTTTCTTTTAATATCCTCCACAGCAGTTCATGCATAGGCGTATACGGCACGATCTGCCGAAACGTGTCCATCTGCCCCAGGCAGCGCTCCAGCTTCTCCCGGATCTTCTGCTCCTTCCCCTCTGTCCGGTAACGCGCTACCGCTTTACAGAACCGCATCTCCCTGAACGTTGAACTTATGGCGGCAAGCTCTTCCTCTGTCAGCATACCGAAAGAAGATCTAAGCACCGCAGCCAGGGGGATATCCTGCTGCCTGTTATCCAATACCTGCAGGTAATCCAGCAATACGCCGATCTCCTGTGTGGCAAAATACCCCTCTCTGGTGCCCGCATACGCCGGAATCCCCTCGCGGTTCAACACCTCTGTAAATACATCGGCGAACCCTTTCACGCTCCTTATCAGAATCACGATATCAGAGTACCGCACCGGCCGGAATTCTCCGGTCTTCTTATCGATTACCTGATGGTCTTCACGCAGTCTGCGGATTCGTGCGGCTATCGCCCTCGCCTCCAATTCACGCTCCGTGATCCTGCCGCCTGGTCTTTCTTCCATGCCTGACGGCTCCTCTCCGTCCGCCTTGCCGCTTTCCTCCCCTTCTTCCAGATCACTGTCAATCACCAGTATTTCCGTCTCCAAATCCTTCCCCGGCTTATACTCCGCCCCCACATACAAAGCCGCCTGGTCATCATATGCGATTTTTCCAAGCTTTTGTGTCATGATCTGCCGGAAGATATAATTTACGCTGTCCAAGACTTCCTTCCTGCTCCGAAAATTCTTATGCAGGTCGATCCTCTGCTTTGCCCCGTCCTCTGCCAGCGTGTATGTACGGAATTTTTCCATGAAAAGTTCCGGTCTCGACAGACGGAACCGATAGATACTCTGCTTCACATCTCCCACCATAAATATATTGTAGCGCCCGGAAGATACGGTGGAGATACTGGTCAGGATCGCCTCCTGTATCAGATTGCTGTCCTGATACTCGTCGATCATAATCTCCTCAAACTGCTCCTGATACTCTCTCGCTACCGCAGACGGAGCAGGCCCGTTTTCCGTCTCTTCTGTCAGTATCTTCAGCGCATACTGCTCCATATCCGAGAAATCAATCATATTCCGGGTGCGCTTCTTCTCCTCGTATCGATCGGAAAATTCCCGTACAAGCTGCGCCAGCTCCTCCATCGCCGGCCGGCATGCCTTTATATCCTCTATCATCCCTTCCGCATCCTGGTAAAAATACTGTCCCGCCAGCTCCTTCACGATTCCCTTGACCTCATCCCGGATCGCCTTAACTTGAGCAGTCTTCTCTTCCGAGACTGTCTTATCCTTATTCGCGGCAAGCCTCGCCCAGGAGACGCCTTTCACGATCCTGGCCATTTCCCCAAAATCATGGACAGTAAGCATCCCCTCCACAACCTGCCGGTCTTTCAATAATGTCGTCTCATAAGCCGCCGGGCCGTCCGCCTCCCGGCAGACAGAAAGCCCCGCCTCCAGAAGTTCCCCAGCCTCCTTTAGGTACTCCGCCGTATTCTCCATAGCCAGACGGACCATCTCGCTGTCCTCCAGTTCTTCGAGGGTTTCGGCCTCATAAGCCTTAACGCACCGGGTAATCCACGCCTCCGGGTCCGGATAGCTCCGGGAATAGTCGTAGATTCTAAGAATCAGCTCTTCGATCTTCTTATCGTTCCTTCCGCTCCCATACGCCAGGGTAAAGTCAAGGAAACGGCTGCTTCCCTCCTGGTAACGCTCCTCCAGCATCTCCCTTAACACATCCTGTCTCAGAAGCTTTAACTCCCCCTCTTCCCCGATGCGGAAACTGGGATCAATGCCTATCACCGGAAAATGATCACGGACAACAGACAGGCAGAAACTATGAATCGTCGTAATATATGCATTATGTATCAGAGTCGCCTGCTGCTTCAGATGCTCGTCGTCCGGCCGTTCCATAAGCTTCTTCTCTATCGCGCCCCGGATCCTCTCCTTCATCTCCGACGCCGCTGCCTCGGTAAACGTCACGATCAGCAAACGGTCCACATCGATCGGATGCCCGCCCGAAGTCAGCATCGTAATGATTCGCTCTACCAGAACCGCCGTCTTACCCGAACCCGCGGCTGCAGATACCAGAATATTCCTGTCTCTCAGATCTATAACCCTCTGCTGGTCCTCCGTCCACTTAACACTCATACTTAATCTATTCCTTTCTCTCTTTCTGCTTTCATCGACGCGATTGCCTGTTCCTTACTCATCTGTCCGATATCACGGTATCCATATCCCGGGATCTTCACGTCAAACCCGCAGATATGTCTGTATTTACAGTAATCGCACCCCGTCTCCTGTCCCTTCCGGTAAGGCAGCGCGTCCGTCTCCCCCTCTAAGATCCTCCGGTGGGCTTGCGCTATCTTCTTCGCCGCATGTTCCATCATCAGGCGGAATTCCTCTTCCGGCACCGCTTTAGATCCTTTGCCGAGACTGCCGTCCCTGGTATATTTCACCGGAATTACCAGTGATTCCCCGCTTTTCCTGTGATCCAGATGCTCAAGCGTATCATCCTTAAGACTGACCAGTCCGTCCGGCCTTAATTCCTTCAAGATCTCATCCTCCGTCCGTTCCTTCTGCTTATCGATTACCGGGTCTGAGATACGGTAATAGAACACCCCTGCCGGAATCACTTCTTTATCCGGATGCCTTTTCTTCTCCTGCTTAACCGCCGCATCTATATAAACCATAAGCTGAAGCTGCAGTCCGTGACAGAGGGAAACTACGTCAAAAGCCTTACTCCCGGTCTTATAATCCAGAACCTTTACATAGACCTTATCGTCCTCTTCACAGGTATCGATACGGTCAATCTTCCCGTTAGAGAACCGGAATTCATAGGCAGAGGGAGTAAAATCCCCCGCCTCAAGCTGCCTGGTCAGCGCCCAGACCGTCCGTGTAAGAAGCCGCTTCATACGGACGATCATATATTCGTCCCTTGCAGAACTATATAACACCGAATTGCCGTAATCCGTGACAGCCTCCTCCACACTCTCTTCTATATATTGATTCCGCTGCTCTTCACTCAGGGCAAGCCAGCCTCCCTCCTGCTCCGCTTTCCTGGAATACCTCTCCAACGCGCCGTGGCACACATTGCCCAGATCCACCGCCTGGAATTCATACTGCTGCCTCTCTGTCAGGTTCAGCCCATAAGTCAGGAAGTGGGCGAACGCACAGACGGCGAACCGCTCCATCCTCGTAATACTGTCCTCAAAATGCTCCCCATAGAGCTTCTTTGCCGCCGCCTCGGTCAGTCCGTCCATTGGCCTTTTGTAAAATCCTGCCGCAAGGAGGCTCTCCACCTTCTGCCGCCATCTCTCATCCTTCTTATACCATGTATAGAGTTCGCTCCACGCGGCGTCCGCTCTGTCCCTTGCGCCGCGGAAACCACGAATCAGATATTCAAGCCCGATTTCCTCCGTGATCTCCCGCCCGGCAAGCGTATTCTCCTCCTCATCCCGCACCGTCAGCCCGGGATACATTCTCTGAAGCTCCTGAACCAGATAAGCAGGACGGATGCTTTTCCCCTCAGCAGACACCTTGCTGTAATAGACCTCCAGCCTTTCGGACGGCTTAGTCAGATTCAGATAGAGATAAAATTTCTGAATATACGCCTTTTCCTTCCCCCCCGGCGACAACGCCAGCTTCTCTTTCTGAAAATGCTCCCGGTCACGTTCGGATAACAGACCGGTCCGCAAAAGAGCCCCCGGAAGGTTGGTATCATTCGCCCCAAGGAAGATCAGCGCGCGGATGTCTTTCAGCCTGGTCCGTTCCACATCCCCCACAACTACCTGATCGGGAGTCGGCGGGATCACGCCGACTCTGGCTTCCTCCAGTCCTGCATCCAGCAATTTACAATATTCATCCAGAGAAACTCTCTCGTCCCCCAGAAGCCTCACGAATTTGTCAAACAGCTCAATCAGAATCCGGTAGACCTGGGCATACTCTTTCGCAAGCGCCAGTTCTCCCTCCGCCTGAAATTCTTCTTCCTGTCTCTTAAGCCTGATCTGCAGCTTCTCCCGAACCATGAATTCATAGAGCGCAAGAGTAATATCCTTCACCGTCTTCTGCCGCTGCTTTAATACAAACATCAGGGAATCCAGTTTCTCGACCAGCATTACCCGCAGATGATTCATATGCGCAAGCTCATCCTCTTTCATCCCCTTCAGACGGCGGACCCAGCTTTCCTGCCAGCGCTTATAGCCTTTGATTCCAAGCCCCAGGACGTAATTCTCCAGTTCATCCACTTCCTCATAGGTGAATCCCGCCAGATTCGTCCGAAGAAAACGGAACACACTCTCATAAGTAAAGTTCTGCTCCGCCAGATTCAAGAGGCTTCGGACATATTCCACGAAGGAATTCAAAAGGATATTCCTCTTGTGATCCATGAATGCCGGAATATCATATAACGCAAACGCACGCTCCAGATAATCCCCGTATACCTCCATATTACTTACGATTACACCGACGTCCCGGTAGCGAAGTCCCTCTTCCCTCACGAATCTGCGGATAGATCCCGCCGCCGCCATCGCTTCTTCCCCCGGGTTCCTTGCGACATGAAGACGGATGACTTCCTGCCCGCCGGCATACGTTCCCGCCTTGTACCGGAAGAGATTCTTCTCCAGAAACGCGAGGGCTTCATTTTCCCGAAAACGGTATGCCGGTTCCTCGTACAGGCATACCGGCTCCTCCACCTCAGCTTTTGCCTCTTTCGCCAGCTTGATCAGAGTCGCCGTCATATGCTTGCTGAGGGCGAATAACTGATACGGATGCCTGTATACGTAAGGATTCTCCCTGGAATCCATAGTCACCGTCACGATCATCTTACGGCAATGGATCAGAAGCTCCATAAGAAGCCTGTTCTGCACCGGAGTAAATCCTGTGAAACCATCCAGCACCACGGTACTGTTCTTAAGCATCTCAGACTGGCTCACCACACGGCTTAAGGCATCCAGCAGCTCTTCCTTCGTGATGTATTTTTTCTTTAGATATTCTGCAAACCCCTGGTAGAGAATACGGATATCCTTCAACTTATAATAAAGCCTGGACTGACTTCCGACGGCTTCCATGACCTGACCGATCTCCTCATCCTTGATATCATACTGCGTAAACTCGGAGATGACAGACTTTACCTCACTGATATACCCCAGCTTCTTCATATTCCCTTTCAGAACGCTCAGCTCATCCTCATAATCCCCCGCAATCTTCCGAAGGATCAGGTTCTTCCCCTCATCGTCCAGAACCGGAAGAAGCTCTCCTCCCGTTTCCTCAAAGACACGGTAAGCCAGTCTTCCAAAGCTCAGGACGTCAATATTCATGATACCCTTTCTCGGGTGCATGGTGACCAGATCCTTCTGCGTCTGCATGGTAAACTGCTCCGGAACCAGGACGATATAATTCTGCTCCGGGTGACGGATCGACTCCTC
>CANODD010000061.1 GCA_947564705.1 uncultured Dorea sp.
GAATTGTCTGCTTAGAGATATCCTTCCGATTCAATCTGCTGTATGTTGGCAAGGGAGTGAAAAGTAACAAAGCAGCATAAAGAACAGAATAAAGAAAATAAAAACACTTGCATAATATACATAAAAGATGTATAATTATGCAAGTGTTTTTACTTTTATGAAATGATTTACTGGACAATACGAGGAATTTGGTTTATATTGGGTGTTGCTATGGATAAGAGATAAGGATAGTTTGGATTGTAAAATCGGAGCAGAAAGGATGTTTTGCGGATGATAAGAGCAGGAATTATCGGAGCCACCGGTTATGCCGGGGGAGAATTGGTGAGAATTTTGACGGGGCATAGAGAAGCGGAGATCGTTTGGTATGGCTCCAGGAGTTATATTGAGAAGAATTATGCGGACGTATACCGGAATATGTTCCGGATCGTGGATGCGAAGTGCATGGATGATAATATGGAAGAACTGGCGGATCAGGCGGATGTGATCTTTACGGCTACGCCCCAGGGATTCTGCGCGTCTGTACTGACGGAAGAGATTCTTAAGAGGACAAAGGTTATAGATCTGAGTGCGGATTATCGGATTAAAGACGTGGCCGTCTATGAGCAGTGGTACAAGATAGAACACAAGAGTCCGGAATTTATCAAGGAAGCGGTATATGGGCTGTGCGAGGTGAACCGGGAGGATATTAAGAAAGCCAGGCTGGTGGCGAATCCGGGATGCTATACCACGTGTTCGATTCTGACGGCGTATCCGTTGGCGAAAGAGGGATTGATCGATATGGGAACCTTGATTATAGACGCCAAGTCGGGCACTTCCGGAGCGGGCAGGGGAGCAAAGCTTCCGAATCTCTACTGTGAGGTCAATGAGAATATCAAAGCATATGGAGTGACGTCTCACAGGCATACGCCGGAGATCGAGGAACAGTTGGGATACGCGGCGAAGGAGAAGGTCGTAGTTAATTTTACGCCGCATCTGGTGCCGATGAACAGGGGGATCCTGGTAACGGAATATGCGTCTTTGAACAGGGAAGTTACATATGAGGAAGTAAAAGCGGTTTATGACAAATACTATCAGGATGAAATGTTTGTGCGTATATTGGAGCAGGGCGTCTGTCCGGAGACAAAATGGGTGGAAGGCAGCAATTATGTGGATATTAATTTCCAGATTGACCCAAGGACGAATCGGATCATCATGATGGGCGCCATTGACAATCTGGTAAAAGGAGCCGCAGGCCAGGCCGTGCAGAATATGAACTTGATGTTTGGATTCGCGGAGAATGAGGGGCTTAAGATGGCGCCTGTGTTCCCGTAAGGGGTATCAAACTTATAGAGGTGGCTTATGATTCGAACGATGACGATGGAAGATTATGACGGAGTATACGCGCTTTGGACAAAGATCCGGGGGTTCGGCTTAAGGAGCGTGGATGATTCCCGGGAGGGGATCGAGAGATTCTTGAGGAGAAATCCTGCAACCAGTGTGGTGGCGGTGGAAGACGGCCGGGTGGTGGGAAGCATTCTCTGCGGACATGACGGAAGGCGGGGATGTCTCTATCATGTGTGTGTGGATGAAGAGTACCGGAGGCGGGGGATCGGAAAATCTATGGTAGTTAAGGCTATGGAAGAGCTGAAGAAAGAGCAGATTAATAAAGTGTGCCTGATCGCATTTACGAAGAATGATATCGGGAATGCATTCTGGAATACCATAGGCTGGACGAAAAGGCTTGACCTGAATTATTATGATTTTGTGTTGAATGAGAAAAATATCACAGCTTTTAACGAGCAATAAGAAGGAGGAAGAGACGATGGAAATAATCAAAGGCGGCGTGACCGCGGCAAAGGGCTTCGAGGCGGCTTCGGCGGCGGCAGGGATTAAATACAAAGACAGGACGGATATGGCGATGATATACAGCCGGAAACCATGCGCGGCGGCAGGGACATTTACCACCAATGTGGTGAAAGCGGCTCCGGTTAGATGGGATCAGCAGATTGTAAAGAGCGGCGCGCCGGTGCAGGCGGTCATCGTCAATTCGGGGATTGCCAATGCATGTACGGGGGCGGAAGGCTTCGGATATTGTAAAGACACGGCCCGGGCGGCGGCAGAAGCGCTTAAAATCTCTGAGGACGGGGTTCTGATTGGTTCTACGGGAGTGATCGGGAAGCAGATTCCGATAGACCGGCTGACGGCGGGAATCCGTGTACTTGCAAAGGAGAAGAATGACACAACCGAGAATGGAACCGCGGCTGCCAGGGCGATCATGACTACGGATACCTGTGAAAAAGAGCTGGCGGTAACTATTGAGGTCGGAGGGAAGACGGTGACGATCGGCGGTATGGCGAAAGGCTCCGGTATGATCCATCCGAATATGTGCACCATGCTTGCTTTTATCACCACGGACGCGGTGATTGCAAAGGAAGTACTTCAGAGCGCCCTGAGCGAGGATGTGCAGGATACTTATAATATGATCTCGGTAGACGGGGATACGTCCACGAATGATACGGTAGTCCTGCTTGCGAACGGTCTTGCGGAGAATCCTGAGATTGTGTATGGAAGTGAGGATTATCACCGGTTCAAGGAAGCTCTCCACGCGGTGAATGAATATCTGGCGAAGAAGATTGCGGGCGACGGAGAAGGAGCGACTGCGCTCTTTGAAGTGAGGGCGGCAGGCTGTGAAAGTATCGAACAGGCGAGGACGCTTGCCAAATCTATCGTATGTTCGAATCTGACTAAGACGGCGATCGCCGGCCATGACGCGAACTGGGGAAGGATTCTGTGCGCGATGGGATATTCCGGAGCTCAGTTTGATCCAGAGAAGGTGGATCTGTTCTTTGAGAGTAAAGCCGGAAAGATTCAGATCATTGAGGACGGAACGGCGGTTGACTATAGTGAAGAAGAAGCCACAAGGATTCTCTCAGAGCCGGAGGTTACGGCGATAGCGGATGTGAAGATGGGAGATAAGACGGCGACGGCATGGGGATGCGACCTGACCCACGGATATATTGAGATCAACGCGGACTACAGAAGCTGATCCTGTCATAAGCGCATATTAAAGAAGATGATTAAGCAGCAGGAAAAGCAGATGGCTGGCAAATAAGATGATCCGCATATCAGCAGCCTGAAACAGAGATAACATTTTATACAGACAAAAAGGAGTCGGAAAGATTATGAATCAATCGATGCAGAAATATCTGGATAAGGCGGAGGTTTTGATCGAAGCGCTTCCTTATATCCAGAGATTTAACCGAAAAATTATTGTTGTGAAATACGGTGGGAGCGCGATGGTGGATGAACAGTTAAAAGAACAGGTCATCCAGGATGTGACGCTTCTGAAGCTGGTGGGATTCAAACCGATCATCGTCCATGGGGGCGGTAAGGAGATCAGTAAATGGGTCGCAAAAGCCGGCATGGAACCAGAGTTCGTCAATGGGCTTCGGGTGACGGATGAAGCTACTATGGAACTTGTAGAGATGGTGCTTGGGAAGGTGAATAAAAGTCTGGTACAACTGGTGGAGAGCCTGGGTGTGCGAGCGATCGGGATCAGTGGAAAAGACGGCGCTTTGCTTAAGGTTGAAAAAAAATACGCGGACGGAGAGGATATCGGATTCGTAGGAGAAGTGAAGGAGGTCAATGCAGACATCTTGTTTGACCTGTTGGAGAAGGATTTTCTTCCGATCGTATGTCCGGTAGGAATGGATGACGGATTTCAAACATATAATATCAATGCGGATGACGCGGCGTGTGCGATCGCGAGAGCGGTTCATGCGGAGAAACTGGCGTTTCTGACGGACATCGAGGGAGTTTACAAGGACCCGAAGGATCCGGCCACCTTGATATCGGAACTGCGGGTATCCGAGGGAAAGGCTCTGATGGAGACAGGATATATCGGAGGAGGCATGCTGCCGAAGCTTCAGAACTGTATAGACGCGATCGAGAACGGGGTGTCAAGGGTGCATATTCTGGACGGGAGAATCCCACACTGCCTGCTTCTTGAGATCTTTACGAATAAGGGTATCGGTACGGCGATGCTGGATGACAGCGAAGAGAAATTTTATCATGGCGAATAGTATGCCGGCTTATCTTGATACGAATTCTTGAGTAATCAGCAGAAGAAACATTTTTATGGAGAAAAGAAATGAATCAGTATATAGAAGAAACAAAAAAAGGACTTGTACATACCTATAACCGTTTCCCGGTTGTACTGGAAAGGGGCGAAGGAGTATACCTTTACGATACGGAAGGAAAGAGATATCTTGATTTTGCGGCGGGAATTGCAGTGTGCGGCCTGGGATATGGGAATCAGGAATTAAACCGGACGCTGAAGGAGCAGATCGACGCCCTCACACATACTTCGAACTTATATTATAATACGACCTGCGGAAAGGCGGCGGGAGCGCTGAAAAGGATTACCGGTATGGACCGTGTGTTCTTCACGAACAGCGGAACAGAGGCGATTGAGGGAGCGCTTAAGGCCGCCCGCAAATACGCCTGGAAGAAGGGGACCGGCCGGTATGAGTTTATCGCGATGGAGGATTCCTTCCACGGCCGGAGCATCGGGGCGGTATCCGTAACGGGAAGCGAGGCTTACCGTACTCCGTTTGAACCTATGCTTCCGGGGGTCAGATTCGCGAAGTTCAATGATCTGGAAAGCGTGAAAGCACAGATTACGGATCGAACATGCGCGATTATCTTAGAGCCGCTTCAGGGGGAGGGAGGTATCCATCCGGCTTCGCAGGAATTTATGGAAGGAATCCGTGAGATTTGCGATAAAGAAGGAATCCTTATGATCTGTGACGAGATTCAGTGCGGAATGGGACGGACCGGTTCTATGTTTGCATGGCAGGCATATGGAACAAAGCCGGACATCATGGCGATGGCCAAGGCGATCGGAAGCGGAATCCCGGTGGGAGCATTTGCCATGACGGAAGAGACGGCGGAGTATTCCCTGGAACCGGGGGACCATGGGACAACCTATGGCGGCAATCCGCTGGCGTGCGCTGCAGTAGCAAAGACGGTGGAAATATTCGAAAGAGAAGACATCGTGTCCCACGTACGCAAGGCAGGCGCGTATCTGACGGAGAAGCTGGACGCCCTGACTGCAAAATCGGATGTGATAGAGGAGCGGAGAGGAATCGGGCTGATACAGGGACTTAAGGTCAGGAAGCCGGTGGGGGAATTTATTAACAAAGCGCTGGAAAAAGGGCTGCTGATCATCAGCGCCAAGGATAATGTCATACGGCTGGTGCCGCCCCTGATCATCGAAGAGAAACATATAGACGAGATGATGAATATATTAGAAAGCATCATGAAATAATTTCCAATCGAGATAAAAAACCATTCATTCGGATATACTATTTCAGAAAAAGAGATATTTTGCAGAAGAACTTTTGCAGAAGAGCTTTTGCAGGAAAGCGAAAGTATCTATGATTCAGACTGGGAGGTATAGAAGAATGATTGGTTTTTTTATTGCGCTTTTATCAGGCGCTCTTATGAGCGTGCAGGGAGTATTCAATACACAGGTTACGAAGACGACGGGAATGTGGGTCAGCAATACATGGGTACAGTTGACTGCATTTGCGGTGTGTCTGATTGCATGGCTGATTGCCGGGCGCGACAATGTAATGACGCTTACGAAGGTAGAGCCAAGGTATGTTCTTCTCGGCGGTGTGATCGGCGCAGGGATCACGCTGACGGTGATTAAGAGTATGGAACAGCTTGGACCGGCGAAAGCGGCGCTGCTGATCGTGATCGCGCAGCTTATCGTGGCGTATGTGATAGAGCTTCTGGGACTCTTTGGGGTGGAGAAGGAACCTTTGGAGTGGAGGAAGATAATCGGGATGGTAATTGCGCTGATTGGAGTTGCAATTTTTCAGTGGAAATAGTACAATGATTAGGACATATGTATGCGGGGTATTTACAGTTTCGGCAGACTGTAAAGGAGTAAAAGATGCATAGAATGATGTCGAAGAAATTTTGTATTATCTATACTATTATTGTAATGGCCTCTGTTCTGCAGTTTTCCGGATGTTCGAAGGAAAGAGGAGGATACGGGGAAGAACTTGCAGAGATTGGGGCGTTAGAAGTACCTGCTGAAGAAGCCGAAGAAAAAGAAAGACAAAAAGAAGAACGTAAAGAAAAGGAAGAGACGCAGGAGACCGTACAGGGAGGAGACGGTGAGAACGGAGCAGATGAACTAGGCAGTATCTGTGTCCATGTGTGCGGAAGGGTGGTGAATCCCGGAGTGTACGTGTTTTCATCCGGCAGCAGGATCTATGAAGCTGTTGAGGCGGCCGGCGGACTTTGCGGGGACGCGGCCGGAGAGTATCTGAACCAGGCTTCACAGATGGAAGACGGACAGCAGATCTATGTCCCTTCTATGGAAGAGGCGGCGCAGGGTACTGCAGGCATGCAGAAAACGGGAGGAAGTCCCCTGCAGGCGTCCCCGGACGGTATGGGAGCAGAGGACGGCAAAGTGAATCTGAATACGGCGCCGAAGGAACAATTGATGACGCTGAGCGGAATCGGCGAGGCGAAAGCAGCGGCTATTATCCGTTACAGAGAAGAACACGGCGGATTTCAGAAGATTGAAGAATTGAAAGAAGTCGAAGGAATTAAGGAAGGCGTATTTAACAAAGTCAAAGATCAGATCAGAATTTAAGCAAGTAAGTGATTGAGGGAGAAAGCAGATGGGCAAAAGGGTTTTAGTAGTAGATGATGAGAAATTGATCGTAAAGGGGATTCGTTTCAGCCTGGAGCAGGATGGAATGAAGGTTGATTGTGCCTATGACGGGGAAGAGGCGTTAAAATTGGCACGGGAGAATGCCTATGATATGATTTTGTTAGATATTATGCTGCCGAAGCACGACGGGTTTGAAGTATGCCAGCAGATCCGGGAATTCTCGGATGTTCCGATAGTAATGCTGACGGCCAGAAGCGAAGACATGGATAAGATACTGGGTCTTGAATACGGGGCGGATGATTATATCACAAAGCCTTTTAATATACTTGAAGTGAAAGCCCGGATTAAGGCGATCATGAGGCGTACCAGTAAGAGAGACCAGGAGAAGCCGAATGATAAGATGATTATAAAGGGAAGTATGAAGATTGACTGTGAAAGCAGGCGTGTCGTCATCGACGAGAAAGAAGTAAATCTGACGGCGAAGGAATTTGATCTTCTGGAACTTCTTGCAATGAATCCGAATAAGGTGTACAGCCGGGAGAATCTGCTGAATATCGTGTGGGGATATGAATATCCCGGCGATGCGAGGACGGTAGACGTACATATCCGAAGGCTGAGAGAAAAGATTGAGACGAATCCGAGTGATCCGAAATACGTCTATACAAAATGGGGAGTTGGTTATTATTTCAGGGGTTAAGAAATATCTGAAATGGAATGTTTTAAAAAGCCTCCGTGTCCGGATCCTCCTGCTGGTTCTTCTGGCAGGAGTGGTTCCGACGTTGGTTTTATACGAGGTAATATTGAGTAGTTATGAGAAAAGGGAAGTAGAGATAAGAACCGCGGAGATACAGAATCAGTGTACCATTCTTTGTAATCAACTGAGCGATTCGAATTATCTGACCGGCGAGATATCTGATATAGTGAGGTCAGAGCTGGTCCAGATATCAAATATCTATAGCGGACGAGTCCTGGTGATCGACCAGGATTTCCGCATTCAGGAAGATACCTATGATATGGACAGGGGAAAGACGATTGTGTCGGAAGACGTGATACGGTGCTTTGAAGGAAAGGGCACCGGTAATTATGATGCCGAAAATCAATATATTGAGGTTACCTCGCCGGTGTACAATAAAGGTATGGAGAAGGTGACGGGAGTCATGCTGATCAGCGTGTCGACAGAGATGATCATGGACAGTATGCAGATTATGGCAGAACGAATCAAGGTTATGTGTCTGGCTACGGCTCTGGTGGTTGTGATATTGGCTTTTGTGATGGGGTTTGTCATGGTCCGGCCGTTTCAGCGGATCAACCAGTCGATTGCGGCCGTGACGGAGGGATATGAGGACGACTATCTTCACGAAAATACATATACCGAGACGATGCTGATATCGGATTCCTTTAACAAGATGCTGGGGCGACTGAAAGTTTTGAATGATTCCAGGGACGAATTCGTATCAAATGTATCACATGAATTAAAGACGCCGTTGACTTCTATGAAGGTGTTGGCGGATTCTCTGTTGATACAGGAAGATGTGCCTGCAGAATTGTACAAAGAATTCATGGGCGATCTGTCGGAGGAGATCGAGAGGGAGAATAAGATCATCAACGATTTGTTGTCTTTGGTGAAGCTGGATAAGACGGCGAATACTTTGAATATCAAATCTGAAAATATGAATACACTGATCGAGAGGATATTAAAACGGCTCAGGCCGATTGCGGCAACACGTAATATTGAGCTGGTATTCGAGAGTTTCAGGCCGGTGACGGCGGAAGTGGATGAAGTAAAGATTACTCTCGCAATCTCTAATCTGGTTGAAAATGCGATCAAATATAATAAAGAAAGCGGATGGGTTCATGTATCTCTGAATGCCGATCATAAAAACTGCTATATTGAAGTGGCGGATTCTGGGGTCGGGATTCCCAAAGAGGCAGTGGAACATATCTTTGAGCGGTTTTACCGCGTAGATAAGTCGCATTCAAGGGAAATCGGAGGGACAGGCTTAGGTCTGGCAATTGCAAGAAGCGCGGTGGTCATGCATCGGGGGGCGATCAAGGTTTACAGCCAGTATGGGGAAGGGACGACATTTACAGTCCGTATTCCGCTGACATATGTATCTTAGACGGAGGTATGCTGTGAAAGAGAGTAGAGGACAGCCAATAAATGGCTGCAGGAGGATGATATATATCTTATCTGTTCTGGTTTGTATGGGAATACTGGCAGGCTGCAGTAAAGGGAAGGAACCGGTGAAGGGAGGAAACTTCATCTATTATGTGAATACAGAAGGTACTTCTTTGGTAAAAGAGCCGTTTGAGCTGAAATCAAAGACGACCCAAGATAGCATCCGCGACGTCCTGCGTGCAATGACCGCGGAGACGAATTCGATTGACTATAAAAGCGTATTTCCGAAAGAGATTAAGATCAAAGACTGGTATTTAGCAGAAGATAGGCTGGATATTCATTTTAACAGTAAGTATAAAGATATGAAACCGGCGGAGGAAGTCCTTCTGCGGGCCGCGGTCGTGCAGACTTTAACGCAGATTCATCAGATAGAATATATTGGATTTTTTATCGAGGATCAACCATTGACAGACAGTGCGGGGAATGAGATCGGATATATGGGAAGTGAGTATTTTCTTCAATATAAAGGCTCCTCGCTCCATCTTTATCAATTGGGAGAGTTGAAATTGTATTTTATTAATAAAAATGGAGATAAGTTGGTACAAGAAGAAGTTAGCGTCCGTTATAACAGCAATATTTCTACGGAGCGGCTGATTATTGATCAGTTGATTAAAGGACCGGCCGTAGATGGGCTGAATCCGGTGATTCCGCCGGAGACAAAGGTTATCGGTGTATCCGTCAAAGACGGGGTGTGTTATGTGAATCTTAATGAAAGTTTTATGAATAACACATATGTGACGGATCCCGGGCTTACGGTTTATGCGATTGTTAATTCTATCGTAGACGGAGGATCTTGCAGCCAGGTTCAGATATCTGTAAACGGAGAGTCTAATATAGAGTATATGGGAAGTGTCGATCTGAGTAAGCCGTTGTCGCGGGAACAGGATTTTGTGGAAAGTATAAAGGAGAGTGAGAAATGAGAGACAGACCGTTGCTTTATCTGTGTCTGGCCATCGTGTCGGCAGTAATGCTGTCTGTACTATGCGGCGGGGAGAGGTTCGTTAAAGAGCTTCGCCCGTCTGCTCTTGAAAGGAATGTTCCGGAGGGGGAATCGGTTACGGTCAGGGGATGGGTATACCGTATAGAACAGAAAGAAAGCTGTCAGGCATTATATTTAGAAAAGAATATCGTAAGATACCGGGGAAAGACGGCCCGGGAACAGAGCTGGGAACAGTCTTATCGGGGATGTTCAGTTCAGAGACAATCATATCAGGAACAATCGGTTCGGGAGCGAGTGTATCAGGAACAATCGGTTCGGGAGCGAGTGTATCAGGAACAATCAGTTCGGGAGCAAGTGTGTCAGGAGCAATCATATCAGAGACAATCGCATCAGGAACAATCTTTTCAAGAATCTAGAATTATCATCTATACAGATTCCAAAATACAATTTCAAATCGGGAATAAAGTGGAGGCGGAAGGTGAGGTTTCATTTTTTCAGGACGCAAGGAATCCAGGTAATTTTGACCAGAAGCGTCATTATCAGATTATGGATATCCATGGAACGGTATGGGCGGATGAGATACGCGTTGTGAATGCCTGTGTCCGGAAATGGAAAGCCGGACTCGCGAGTCTTCGAAAACGTTGGATGGAGGTATTGGTGTCAAACCTCGGAGAAGAAGACGGAGGGATTATGGGCGCAGTTATGTTGGGAGAGAAAAATGGGGTGGAGCAGGAGCTTAAGACACTGTATCAGGTGAATGGGATTGGTCATATTATTGCCATTTCGGGATTACATCTGTCTTTTATCGGGATTGGGATGTATAAGGTTTTGCGGAGGATTACGGGGTCTTATCCGATTGGCGGAGTGTTTGGGATTTTATTTTTGATGCTGTATATTCTGATGATTGGGTTTACCGTGTCTGCCGTGCGGGCATTGGTGATGTTTCTGTTCCGGGTAGGGGCGGATATGGCGGGGCGGCGTTATGATGCGCCGACGGCGCTTTCTGTGGCGGCGGTTGTGGTGTTAGTGTGGCGGCCGCTCAGTCTGTATGACGGCGGGTTCTGGTTGTCCTTTGGGGCGGTGTTCGCGATTTTGGCGGTGGTGCCGGTGGTGCAGGAAGGCATATCCATACGTGCATTACACAGCAACGGACAGAAGATGAAGACGGGGTATCTGATGGGAGTCTGGGGGTATGTGCGGCAGGTGATTTTACAGGTACTGATGGCCAGTGTCGGTATCAATCTGGTCATCCTTCCGATTCTGCTCTATTATTTCTTTGAATTTCCGCTCTATTCTTTTGTTTTGAATCTCTTTGTAATTCCGCTGATGTCTGTATTATTATTTCTGGGAATGGCGGGAAGCCTGTCTGCGCTGTGGTTCGCACCTGTATCTGCCGTACTGTTTTGGATGTGCAGTAAAATTTTGTGGATTTATAAAATGAGCTGTGAGATAACGCTTCATCTGCCGGGAGCAAGGCTTGTGATTGGAAGACCTGATATGCGGCAGATCGCGGTATATTATGGGATTTTGTTTTTGGGATTGCTTTTGTTGAAATATATGATCTTATCAGTGAAGACGCAGGAAGAACAGAAGGAAAAGGGCAGTCAAGCGGATTGGCGGAATCGAGGAAACCAAAGAAAACAAAAAGAGGCTCCAGCAGAAAGCTTTCACAGTAATGTAGCATCAATTGGTCACATTGAGCTTAGCAGAGATAGTAAAAACAGGAAAAAGAAACAAATTGCTGTGTTTTTTCTGTGGGCAGTGGGAATTATGATTTTAACGGCTCATTTCGGAGAGGCGGGAAAGCTTACAACAGTGATTCTGGATGTGGGGCAGGGCGATGGAATCTTCATGAAAGGACCGGAGGGAAATACCTATCTGGTAGATGGCGGGAGCAGTGACGTGAAGAAGGTGGGGCAGTACAGGCTGGAGCCATTTTTAAAATCCCAGGGAGTCAGCAGGCTTGATTATGTATTGATATCACATGGGGACAGTGATCATATGAACGGTGTAGAAGAACTGATTGAGAGACAGGATATCGGCGTGAAGATCGGCACGTTGGTTCTGCCGATGAAGGAGGCGTGGGATGAGACTTTAGAAGAACTGGCAGGGA
Source organism: uncultured Dorea sp. (assembly GCA_947564705.1). Lineage (GTDB taxonomy): Bacteria > Bacillota > Clostridia > Lachnospirales > Lachnospiraceae > Sporofaciens. The sequence goes on from CANODD010000061.1 coordinate 11,906, forward strand.
AGGCGAGGAATCATGGAATCCGTGTAGTGGTGATAGAACCGGGACAGAGGATCCGGGAAGGGGAGATGGCGATCATATGTATACAACCGGGAACTATGGGAATAAAATCAGAGGATATCCAACTACGACAGGAAAATACCATGTTGAAGTCAGAGTCAGGCGGTACAGTACTGGAATCGGGGAACGAGGCATCTATGGTATTGGCCGTGCAATATGGGGAGTTTGATATGCTGCTGACCGGGGATGTAGAGGGAGAAGGAGAAAGACAGCTTACAGAAAACTTGGAAGAGCATTATCGGGATTGTACGTGGGAGGTCCTTA
>CANODD010000062.1 GCA_947564705.1 uncultured Dorea sp.
TCAATAGGCTTATGGTCCATAGCTGGGGACAGAAAGTGGTTCGCTTCTATGACCCCGATGGAAATCTGATAGAAGTAGGAACTCCGATGTCATAATGATATTGATATGCAGGCATGTCATGTACGGCCTTTTGATCCTGTCATCATGATTTAGCAGAGACTGTTTTTACAGTCTCTTTTTTGCTGCGCTCTCATTATAAAACTCATTTTATAGAGTGGTTCTAAAAAGAAACTCTATATCTTGCAAAATCCTTCATTTTGATTATTTTGGTTATAATTTTAGAAATAGTAGTATTTTTTAGAAACATTATATAAAAAGCCTGTTATAATATACTAAAAATGGTAAAAAAGTCAGTATATCGAAAGAGGGGATCATGTTTATGGCAAAGATTGAGGAATCTGAGTTTACCTTGGGATTGATTCATAAGATGGGCGGTTACATCGATGAGAATAACATGCTTCAATTGAAAGAGGGATTCTGTATCGGAGAGAAGATTCCGCCTCACGGAAGGATATTTCAGGCGATTGCATCCAATGTGGAAAAAGTGTACGGCGAGACAGGACTGTGTGGATTAGGCGGTGAAAAAGGGCGGATGCTCCATCAGTTCCGAATGTATATTGACCGGCACAACATTATGTATATCAGAAAGAATTTTAAAAAAGAGGGGATGACGGATGAAGAAGCTTTGAAAAATTATGCAGACGCAAAGTCAGAGTCCGGCGGGCTGAACGGCGTGAAGATGCTTCGGGAACCGGCAAGGTTTCATAATAAATATCCGGCAGGCTTGAGTTATTGGAAATATCAGAGAGGAAGGGAAAATAAGAAACGGCTTACTCCGGATTTCCATTCGGAATTTATTATAGACAGGGAGGGGAATTTTGTCAGTCAGTGGAATGTGCTGGAGGAAGATGCGTATGGAACGATAATCAGCGATATCGAATATTACCGCCGAAAGTACAGCATTCCTCAGAGACAGATTGAGGATGAGAGGGAAAGTCTCTACCGGCGGACGATGAGCTGGGAAGAAGTACAGCGGCAGATCATGGATACGGAATCCTTCAATTATGCTTCCAGGAATGACAGCGTACATCAAAGATTGGATATTCAGCCTCCGGGGAAATTAGACCCGGACTTAAGACGGCAGATTGCCGGAGAGTGGAAGAGTCCCTGCAAACATGCAAAGACTCTGAAAGATCTGAAAAATCGTTATTGCTATCGATCGGACAAGGGGGATGCCTATTCTATAAAGCGGATATGAACGGTGATTAACATGGAGATAAGGGATTTGTAAATTCCTTCATAAGCTCCTGATAGAGACGGCAGATCGGAAGCCCGATTACATTATTAAAATCTCCGTTGATGCGTTTCACATGGATCGCAAATGCTCCCTGTATTCCGTAAGCGCCTGCTTTATCCAGAGGATCGCCGCTGTCCACGTATGCGTGAAGGTCTTCTTTGCAGATCGGACAGAAAGTGACATCCGTTGATTCATAGAATGTTCTGGTATGCACATTTCCACCTTTGGAAATGTGCAGGGATACGCCGGTGTAGACTTGATGGGTACGGTCCGCAAGCATCGACAGCATATCATAGGCTTCTGATTTATCCGCAGGCTTGCCAAATATCTCGCCTTGATATACGACGATGGTATCCGCGCCGATCACGACACAGTCGGGTTCCCGGTGACGGCAAAATACATCCTCAGCCTTCTGTGCGGCCAGTTCCATTACGATATCCATAGGAGCTGTCCTGGAGATTTTTTCTTCTATTGAAGAGGGAATTACTTCAAACTCGAATCCCGCTCTTGCCAATAACTCCCTTCTTCTCGGAGATGCCGAAGCCAGTATATATTTCATGGAAACCCTCCTTTTTAAGACTCTTCTTCCAGAACCCGCAGACCGGCCGTACTGGTGACCGGAAGAGAGAAGACGATTCCCCCTGCCGGACTCGTTGGACCGGCCTGTTCCATGATTGCCTTCATAATCGAATTCTTTTGCTGTGTGCGGACGACGATGAATATCATCTCTTTTTCTTCTGCGAGAGAGATACCGAGGAAACGTTTCGCATGTACCGCCCCGGTTCCCTTGGCGTGGATCACGGTACCGCCCGGCGCGTCGGCGCTTCTGGCCGCGTCCATGACGGTCTCGATATATCCTGCGTTTGCAATCGCAATCAAAAGTTCATACTCTGTATTCTGCAACGAACTCTCCTCCTCTATAGATAATTCCTGGCCGACAGACAGGTATTGCAGCGTTTTCTTGCCTCCGACGCTGCTTAAGGGAACCAGAAACGCGATCCCCCTGCCGGGAATATCGATTTTCACCTGGGTATACAGGTCTTTTTTCAGCAATTTCCAGGTATCCCAGGTAACAAACGAGAAATAAGCCGTCTTCCCGGTGGCTTCTATCCCCAGATAATCAAGGACCGCGCTGTTAGCGGTGCCTTCACCCAGAGCCGTAAGTGTAATATGAATGTTGTGCATCTTAAAAAACTGGATAAATTTGTCGCGCATCCCTCTGTTGGTGATGATTCCAAGCATATATACCGCGTTCATAAAGCGTCCTCCTGCTTACTGATATGTCATTCTTCTCGCGATGATGCATATGGTCTATAACTCTATAATATCATCATCTGCCAGGATATCAAGATAGGAAACAGATATTGTTTCTGTTTCGGTGGTTTCTTGTTTTCCTGAACGATATTTATAGACCGCGCCCTGGAGCTGTATCGCGATCAGCGGGGTCATGGATACCATGGCCACGATTCCGAACGCGTCTCTGACAATATTTCCTCCGACCGCCTGGCATGCCCCCATGGCGAATGGAAGAAGGAAGGTTGCCGTCATCGGTCCGGATGCCACGCCGCCGGAGTCGAATGCAATGGCGGTAAATATCTTCGGTACAAAGAAGGACAGGCAAATGGCGATCACGTATCCGGGCAGGATAAACCAGAATACGGAAATTCCGGTCAGTACCCGGACCATGGCAAGTCCCACGGATACCGCGACGCCGAGGGAGAGGCTTAACCCCATGGATTTGCCTGAGATAGCGCCGGAGGTAATCTCTTCCACCTGCTCCATCAGCACATAGACGGCGGGTTCTGCCTTTACGATAAAGAAGCCTATGAGCATGCCGATCGGTATCAAAATAAAACGGTAGGGCAGTACTGCGATCATCTGTCCCAGATAGTTGCCGACAGGCATAAAACCTACGTTTACTCCGGTGAGGAATAAGACAAGGCCGATATATGTATAGGCAATACCGATGATAATCTTAAGAAGCGTCTTTTTCTTCAATCTCAGAGAGATGATCTGAAAAGCCGTAAAAAACAGTACGATGGGCAGAAGAGACACCATAATCTCCTTTATGTATTCCGGGAATCCTACGGCAAAATACCGGCCGAGTTCTATGGAATCCTGAAGCGCCGGAAGTTCGGGAGGCGTATAAGCGGCGTCTTCGGGATGATAGAGAAGCCCGAGGGTCAGCACGGCAAGGATCGGACCGATAGAGCAGAGCGCGACAAGACCGAAGCTGTCGACCTCTGCGTGTTTATCGCTTCGGACGGCGGCGAAGCCGACGCCCATCGACATGATGAAGGGTACGGTCATAGGTCCTGTCGTCACACCGCCGGAGTCAAACGCAACCGCAAGAAAATCTTCCTTAACCAGGAAAGCCAGCCCGAATACAAGGATATAAAATATGATCAAAAGCGGTGTAAGCGCGACGGAAAACAGCATACGCAGCACTGCGACCGCCAGAAAAGAGCCGACTCCGAAAGCGACTGCCAGGATCAGGATATGATTCGGTATAGAAGGAACCTGTTCGGCGAGAACCTGGAGATCAGGCTCCGAAACGGTGATCAGACAGCCCAGCAGAAAGCACAGGAAGAGGACGACCTGAAGTTTCATAGACTTCGCCATCTTCGTGCCGACTTTTTCTCCCATAGGCGTCATGGCGAGTTCTGCCCCCAGGGTAAAGAACATCATACCGATGACAAGAAGTACTGCGCCGAATAAAAACAGCAGCAGAATGGCCGGCGGGATGGGAGCGGCGGTGAAGCTTAACAACAGTACGATTCCTATGATAGGAAGTACCGCTTTTAATGCTTCTTCTAATTTTTCGGATAATTTTGTCTGGTAAAAATTCATAAAGAAAGAATCCTTTCTCGAGTCAAAGGCCTAAAAGCCGAGTGACTCGTTGCTTGCGGGAAATAAAAACTTGACCTATTATATATACTGTAGCATAATCTAAGAAAGAACCGCAACTTTAATGTGGTGAAAAAGGAGCAGATCAGAAGGATTTAACGGTTTCTTAACAGGCTTGCAAAGCCCGGATGAATTCGTTATAATTAACCACAGAACAATTATGGAGGTTTATAAAAGATGTATATCAGCGAGATCAGGACATCCGCGCCCACGGATGAACGTATGCCGTTAGAGAGAAAGATGTATGAGACATTGGAGCGATTGAAGATACCATATGAACAAGTAGACAATGATCCGGCAGCATCCATGGAGGAGTGTGCCGCCATCGACGATGCGATCGGGACCGAGATCCGTAAGAACGTGTTCTTGTGTAATCAGAAGAAGACTACGTTCTTCTTGTTAGTGATGCCGGCAGATAAAGCATTTGACACGGCTTCTTTCAGTAAGAAATTAGGAGTATCACATATGTCGTTCGCGCCGCCGGAGAAGATGATGGAGCACCTTGGGACAACGCCGGGGTCAGCGAGCGTTGCAGGACTTCTGACAGATGAGGACGATTATGTGCAGGTTATTGTGGATAAAGAGGTGGCTGACGCGGAATGGTTTGGATGTAATCCGGGAATTAACACCAGCCATCTGAAATTCAAAACAAAGGACCTTCTGAATAAATTTCTCCCTGCGATTCATCACAGGGCAAGGATCGTTGCATTATAGTTGATATGGAAGCGGGATATTTGACAGAAAGAGTGAGGAGTAAGATAGAAGATGAAGACATCAGAAGACTTGAGGCAACTATTGGACCGTATAGATCACAGGGGATATCCGGCGTATAAGGATACAAAAGGCGTATATCAATTTGGGAAATATGTACTTTTTATTGATCATGTACAGGGAGATCCGTTTGCATCCCCGTCAAAATTAAGCGTCAAGGTTCCGGGACGTCTGGCGGGGTTTCCGAAAGAATTATTCGATAAGAAACACAAGAGAATCGCGCTGCAGGATGATTTGATCCGGAATTTCTGGAGACAGATACAGCAGTATTCTTTTCAGGCGAAGGGGTCGGGAAAGAGCGGCGTCATTAGTGTAACACGGTGTTCCCAGGAGGTTCTGGAGCGGACGGCTTGTGAGATTGATTCCGGAAACGGTGATATCACGGTAAGGTTTGAGGTCGGCTTTCCTGCGAACGGAAGGACGATCAATGCAGGAGAGCTTAAGAAGATCTTGTATGATTTCCTTCCGGTCTGTGTGGAAAAGGCATTGTATTACGGAAGAATCGATAAGAAGAAGATACGCCGGGTCATGGAATTATCGGAAGATCAGGAATATATCCGAAGTCAGTTAGAAGTAAAGGGATTGGCGGCGTTTATTGCGAACGAATCGGTTCTTCCAAGAGAATCCGGCGTATCACAGCGTCCGATGAAGGGCGGCGTCCCGTTTGTATCACCGAAATCTATGGAAGTAACGATGGAGCTTCCATATAAAGGAACGATCTGCGGCATGGGGATTCCAAAAGGAGTCACGCTGATCGTAGGTGGAGGATATCATGGGAAATCCACACTCTTAAAAGCCCTGGAAACAGGTGTGTACCCGCATATCATCGGTGACGGAAGAGAATATGTGGTAACGGATGCCGCTGCCGTAAAGATTCGGGCAGAGGACGGACGCAGCATTAAACATACGGATATCTCGATGTTTATCAATGATCTGCCAAACGGGAAGGATACGGTCGCTTTTGATACGGAGGATGCCAGCGGAAGCACGTCCCAGGCAGCGAATGTCGTAGAGAGCATGGAAGCCGGGGCGACGGTATTTCTGATCGACGAAGATACAAGCGCGACGAATTTTATGGTTCGGGATGAACTGATGCAGCGGGTGATTCACCGGGATATGGAACCGATTACGCCGTTTATCGAGAGGGTCAGAGAACTTTACGAGAGATTTGGAATCTCTACGGTTATCGTAGCGGGAAGTTCCGGCGCATATTTTGAAGTCGCGGATACGATCGTGCAGATGGACCGTTATGTTCCAAAAGAGATCACAGAACTTGCGAAGGAGGCTGCCAGAGACTATCCAAAGCTTAAGCTGCCAGAAGACGGTGTTGGACAGCCATCCTTTGACCGTAAGGTACGCCATAATACGGAGTTTAAGCACAAAGGACGCGTCAAGATCAAGACGATGGGGAGAGACGGCGTTATGCTGAATCATGAGACCGTCGATTTGAGATATGTGGAACAGTTGATGGACAGCGAGCAGCTGACTGCCCTTGGAAATATGGTCAAATATCTGGAAGAGGAGATGTTTGACGGAAGAAAGACGCTTGGACAGGCAATCGAAGCGCTCTGGACCCGGTTGAATCAGCAGGGGCTTAAGGCCATATGTGACGGCGGTTATCTTCCGGGGAATCTGGCTATGCCGAGAAAGCAGGAGATATATGCATGTCTGAATCGTTACCGGCATTTGGGGACGTCTCGCTGACAAAGCCGGGTTAAAAATGAGGAGAGGGGGAATCCTATGAGAGTGATTGCAGGAAGCGCTAGAAGAATACAATTGAAGACACTGGATGGGATGGATACACGGCCGACCACTGACCGGATCAAGGAAACCTTATTCAATATGATTGCTCCGTACCTGTATGACTGTATTTTCCTGGATTTGTTTGCCGGGAGCGGAGGGATCGGAATTGAAGCGTTAAGCAGAGGGGCGATGGAGGCGGTGTTTGTCGAGAAGAATCCGAAAGCGATGGAATATATCAAGGATAATCTGGAGCGCACGCATCTGAGACGAAAGGGAATGACGATGTCCATGGATGTCATGACGGCGCTTTATAAATTGGAAGGCGAGAAGCAGTTCGATTACATTTTCATGGATCCGCCCTACGGACAGGGGCTGGAACAGAAGGTTCTGTCGTATCTGTCAGAATCCTCTCTTTTATCTTACGACGGAGTGATTATTGCCGAAGCCTCAAAAGATACTGACTTTGAATATGTGAAAGAATTTGGGTTTTCTATCATAAAAACAAAGGAATACAAGACGAATAAGCATGTGTTTATGGAACCGTCAGGAAGGAAAGGGATATGTTAAGAGCAATCTATCCGGGGAGCTTCGATCCTGTCACGTACGGACATCTTGATGTGATCCGCCGTTCGGCGCGGCTGGTGGATGAGTTAATTATCGGAGTCTTGAATAATAAAGCAAAAAGTCCGTTGTTTTCCGTAGAAGAACGTGTTAAAATGTTAAAGGAAGTGACGGAAGATATACCGAATGTAAAGATTATTCCATTTGAAGGATTGTTGGTAGATTTTGCCCGCAAGATGGATGCGGGGATGGTAATACGCGGATTAAGGGCGATTACGGACTTTGAATATGAATTGCAGATGGCGCAGACGAATCACAAGATGGCGCCGGAAGTAGACACCGCATTTCTGACAACCAGTTTGGAATATTCATATCTGAGCTCTACCACAGTAAAAGAAGTGGCTGCTTTCGGAGGGGATATTTCGCAGTTTGTGCCGGATATTGTCGCAGACAGAATTACAGAGAAGATGAAGAAGGAGAGTGTAGATGTATGAGTAGCCGTATTGAACAGATTATTGATGAGATTGAAGAATATATTGACAGTTGCAAATTCCAGCCGTTGTCTACGTCTAAGATCATCGTGAATAAGGATCAGATGGATGAATTGCTTCGGGAGCTTCGCATGAAGACTCCGGATGAGATCAAGCGTTATCAGAAGATTATTGCCAATAAGGATGCGATTCTGGCAGACGCCCAGTCAAAGGCAGACAGCATGATAGAGGAAGCGCAGATTCATACCAGCGAGTTGGTCAGTGAACATGAGATTATGCAGCAGGCGTATTCTCAGGCGAATGAGATCGTAACGGCAGCTACGGAACAGGCGCAGGAGATTCTGGATCATGCCACAAGAGACGCCAATGATATCCGGATCGGCGCGATGCAGTATACGGATGATCTGCTGGCGAATGCGGAGAGTATTATCAGTCATACACTTGACAGTTATACTACGAAATATGACGGGCTTGTGAATTCCCTGCAGGAGTGCTATGATATGGTGCGTAACAATCGTTCAGAGCTTGAGATTCCGGAACAGTCCGCGGAAGGGCTTGAGGCGGAATACGGCGGTACGGAATATGAGAGCGCGGAGCCGGAACCGGAATATTTGCCTGATGAAGAAGGCATGGAATAAGGATGATCCGATACAAATCAGCATAATAACAGATAGCCATATATAAGAAGGCTGGTGACCGACGCGGTTGCCAGCTTTTCTGCGATGTAAGGCAAGAAGGGCAATGAGGTATCCCTTATCATGGATTTGGTCTGGGCGGCAGCGCACCATCCGCCGAAAGCGGCAAGGGTCAGAGTCTGCAGAATCTTGGCAGATGCCGGAAGGCTGCTCTGGCAAATCAGCGTCACACCGTTCGTAAGCTCCAGAGAAGGGAGAATCAGAGACTTAAGAAGCGGTATCCGGACAGGAAGCTGTCCGATGAGGCAGATACAGATGGAAAAAAGTATGATATATCCGCCGATACGTGTAATCGTCTCGAACCCGTTCATGATGCATGTATCCAGCGCGCCGGCAAGATCCTGAGAGTGTGCGGGAGAATAAGGGCGGCTGTGCCGGGAGACGTCTTTCGGTATACGGTATAGAAAGCGGAATATAAAGCTCAGCAAAACCGGGGCGGATAGAGTGATGCTAAGGAGCGGCAGGGTCATGGCGGAACGGTTGAGATTCTGCCATATAATATAGCTTATGATGAACATAGGACTCGTATTATTACAGAAAGACAACAGATAACGCCCTTCTTCTTCGGATATGTAGTTCATATTCAAAAGATCTGCGGTTATCTTGCCCCCCATAGGGCATCCGCAGAGGAATCCGATCAGCACGGCGAAAGAACCGTAGGGAGACACACGGAAAAGACGGCAGAGGACAGGAGACGTGACGCGGGCGATCAGGTCGATAGCTCCTGTGCGGATCAGAAGATTGGATAAGATAATGAAAGGAAGAAGAGTGGGAAGAACCGTGTTGAACCAGAGTATCAGCCCGCTGCTTGCGCCCTGAAAAGTGTTCTTCGGAAATAAAAGCATACAGATAAAAAGGCCGGTCATGCATAGAACAGAAAGCAGATGTCTCATGAAATCATATCCTTTGATATTTCTCTTTGATATATTCTATGGATTTGGTTGATTTTTTATGAAGACTGGCACATAATAGTTCTTGAGACCATCTAAGAAAGAGAGGAATAGAAATGGCAGTATTAGAGAACCTTGAGCCTCAGAAAGTATTGTATTTTTTTGAGGAGATCTGCAAGATTCCGCACGGGACATTCGATACGAAACGTATCAGTGATTATTGTGTTTCCTTTGCAAAGGAACGTAATCTGGAAGTAATTCAGGATGAAATGAACAATGTCATTATCAAAAAACCGGGAACGGCGGGTTATGAGGATTGTGAACCCGTAATCCTTCAGGGACATATTGATATGGTGTGCGAAAAGACCGCGGAATCTACCCATGATTTTAAGACGGACGGATTAGAGCTTTATATTGAAGACGGTTATCTGAAAGCAAAGGACACGACTTTGGGAGGCGACGACGGGATTGCGGTTGCCATGGCGATGGCAGTCTTAGACAGCGACGATATCCCGCATCCGCCTGTTGAAGCTCTGTTTACCGTAGACGAAGAGGTTGGTATGGGCGGCGCGGACGCGGTTGATCTTTCTCTGCTGAAGGGAAGGAAATTGATTAACATGGATTCTGAGACAGAAGGAATCCTGACGACCGGCTGTGCGGGCGGTATCCGGTATGAGGTTATTCTTCCTGTTCAGAGAGAGAAGAGAAGCGGAAGCAAAATCTCTGTCCGGATCCACGGTTTATCAGGAGGACATTCCGGTACGGAGATTCATAAGCAGCGGGGAAACGCAAATAAGATGATGGGACGCTTTTTGTACCGTCTGGCGAAAGAAGTATCCTTTTCTCTGATCAGCATCAACGGCGGAACGAAGGATAACGTGATCACACCTGATACTACGGCAGAGATTATAGTGGAAAAGGGCAGAGAGAATGCGGTTCATGCCGCGGCGGAAGAAATGGAAAAGATCTGGAATGACGAATTCATGGGCGAAGAACCCGGACTCAAAGTAGATATTTTTGCATCTGAAGTCTCAGATTGCGAGGCGATGGAGAAGGTTTCAACAGAGCGTGTCGTTTCTTATCTGATGCTTTGTCCGAACGGGCTGCAGGAATTTAACCGAAAGATCGAGGGCGTGGTGGAGACTTCGCTGAATCTTGGCGTTCTGGAGACGAAAGAAGACAAGGTACAGATCATACATCAGATCAGAAGTTCCGTGGAGACCAGAAAGTATCAGATTAAGGAGCAGTTAGAGCAGTGTGTCAAGGCTGTAGGCGGAGAAGGAGTCATCACGAATGAATATCCGGCATGGCAGTATAATCCGGATTCCGAACTGCGCCAGATCATGGTAGATACTTATCGAGAACTTTATGGAGAAGAACCAGTGGTGTCGGTAATACATGCAGGTCTGGAATGCGGGCTTTTCCTTGGAAAGCGTCCGGATCTTGACTGTGTATCCTTCGGTCCGGACGTCATAGACGTACATTCGGTCAATGAAGCTTTGAATCTTGCGTCTACCCAGAGGGTATGGGATCATTTGAAGGCGATTCTTAAAAATTGTAAGTAAAAAGACGGCGGTTACAGAACCGGCTCCGGGAATATGGAGCCGGTTTTTTTCATATAGTAAGAAAAAAAGGATTTTTATGCAGGGAAAGAAAATCGAAAAACTTCTTATATCTCTTATCATCATTTCACTGTTCACCGTTCTGGGAACGAATTACCTGAAGGAGAGAGGGCGCTATCATACGCGTCAGCAAAAGACAATTGAGGACCCGGAATTTCGCCGGGACTTTTTCTCAGATTCTATGCGTCAGAATAAGGAAGAATTATCAGAAGAGTGTAAAACTTTCCTCGAAAATGTGGAAAACGATGTGGATTATTACCCAATTCCAGAATCTATTGTGGATAACTCTCTGAAAACTTCTTATACAGACGGCTGGATGGTAGAACGAAATTACAAAGGAACCAGCGGCCACGAGGGGACGGATATCATGGCAAACGTTGATAAACGGGGGGTTTACCCGGTTATCAGCATGACGGAAGGAGAGATAACGAACCTTGGATGGCTGGAAAAGGGCGGCTACCGTGTGGGAATTACCTCAAATAGTGGTATCTATTATTACTACGCTCATTTAGATTCTTATGCGGGGCTTAAAAAAGGACAGAAAGTGAGCGCGGGAACGCTGTTGGGCTATATGGGTGACTCCGGGTACGGACCGGAAGGGACGAAAGGACAGTTTGCGGTGCATCTGCACGTCGGCATCTATTCCTTCCAGGACGGAAAGGAGATCAGTGTCAATCCATATTATGTTTTATTGTCTTTGGAAGATCGAAAGCTGCAGTATGAATACGGTTTATAATAACGGATTAGTGCAAAAATAGACGGATCAGTGCAAGCGTAAAGTGTCAAAAGACGATAAAATGATAAATAAAAGTTGAGCAGGAGGATATATAGAATGAAGATTTATGTTAACTGCGCTGCGCCCAGGCAGGGGAACGGCAGCAAGGAGACTCCGTTTAAGTACATCAATGACGCCGCGAAGACGGCGAAACCGGGAGATGAGGTCATCGTTGCTCCGGGGATCTATCGGGAGTCTGTAGATCCGATACATGCAGGTACGAAGGAGGCGCGGATTGTTTACCGCAGTGAAGAGCCGTTAGGCGCCGAGATCACAGGAGCAGAGCCTGCCGTTGGATGGGAGAAATATCTGAATAATGTTTGGATATACCGGGTAGATAACGGTGTGTTCGGAAGCTATAATCCGTACACGACATTCGTGGGCGGCGACTGGTATTTCGCCCCGGTGGTAAGACATACGGGAGCCGTCTATCTCAACGACCGTCAGCTTTATGAGACGGAGA
>CANODD010000063.1 GCA_947564705.1 uncultured Dorea sp.
TGTGAATCCAGAAGAAATAATCCATAATGGATATCCGCATCCAATAACTTTCTTGCCTCATCATAAGATGAGGCAGTATGGACGCAGACATCCCCGGAATACTCCATAAGAATCTTCTTAAGAGCCTCCATAGAAGCTCTGTCGTCCTCCAGGATCATTACATGCGTCATCATACCGCCTCCTACTATCACTATCGTTCTTTCTCTACGCTGCCCCTGACAGTTTTCTTACAGATACAGCATTACCTTCTTTCATGCCCTGCTATTCTATAATCTCTTTAGCGCTCTTTACCAGTCCTGCCAGACTCTGAATCTCTGACGGGATAATGATCTTGGTCGCTTTTCCGTCCGCCGCTCTTTCGAATGCTTCCAGACTCTTAATGGTAAGCACTGCCTCGTCTGCTCCTGCTTCCTTCAGGAAACGGATACCGTCTGCATTCGCCTGCTGTACTTTCAAGATGGCTTCTGCCTCACCTTCCGCCTCACGGATCTTGGCCTCCTTCTGTGCCTCCGCACGCAGGATTGCCGCCTGCTTCTCAGCCTCTGCATCCAGAATGGCTGATTCTTTATTACCTTCTGCAACCAGAATCGTAGACTTCTTCTCACCCTCTGCACGCAGGATTGCTTCACGCCGTTCACGCTCTGCCTTCATCTGCTTCTCCATCGCATCCTGGATTGCCGCCGGAGGTATGATATTCTTAAGCTCCACACGGTTCACCTTGATTCCCCATGGATCGGTCGCCACATCAAGAGACGCCCGCATCTTCGTATTGATCGTCTCCCTGGAAGTCAGGGTCTGGTCAAGTTCCAGATCACCGATGATATTCCTTAAAGTCGTCGCCGTCAGGTTCTCAATCGCCATGATGGGATTCGCTACGCCGTAGCAGAACATCTTCGGGTCCGTGATCTGATAGAATACCACCGTATCAATCCTCATCGTTACGTTATCCTTCGTGATAACCGGCTGAGGCGCAAAATCAACAACCTGTTCCTTTAAGTCTACTCTTCTGGCAACCCGGTCGATGATAGGCACCTTGAAGTGAAGTCCGGTACTCCAGGTCGCCTGGTAGGCCCCCAGCCTTTCCACTACCATCGCCCTTGCCTGAGGCACGATCTTGACACAAGAGATCAAAAGCAATAATCCGATCACAACAACAGCCACTACTGCCAATAAACCAATAATTCCACTACTCATTCCTATTCCTCCTCATACTTTCTTACAATCAGCTTTACTCCTGCTATGTTGACTACCTTCGCCAGCGTGTCCGGCTCCAGGATATCCCCGTCCTTCTCCGCTCTCACCGTCCACTCCTGTCCGTTCACCACCGCCGTCCCGGTCTGGCTGATATTATCCACCGTCTCGGTAATGCGGATCGTCTTTCCGATGATTCCTTCGTAATTTGTCTTCACCCGCTGCGTGTTAATGTATTTTACCGCAAACGGTCTTGTGAAGTACAGAAGCACGAATGTCACGACAAAGAATACTATGATCTGCCCCGCCAGCGGAACCCCCAGGATATTCAGGAGCAGCGCCGCCAAAGCGCCTCCCGCCGCCCAGATACTCGTAAGCCCTACCGTGATGATCTCGATGATCAGAAGGATAATCAGAAGCGCCAGCCAGGCTATCGTGATATAACTGTCCTGCATGATCATATGCTCACTTCCTTTCTTGCCTCTATCCTAACAAAGATCAGATGTCGAATCAACAGAAATTGCGTGAATGAAGTGATTTCCGGATTGAATATAGATTCACTCTGGATATTTTACCCGGATTTTTGTATAATAATGTGGAGAAAAATTAAGAGGTGATAAATATGAGTAAGATTGAAGAAGTTCGAAGCGATATGTTCAAAGCCATGAAAGCCGGAGATAAAGAGACCAAAGAATCTCTCTCCATGCTGCTTGCCGCCCTTAAGAATAAAGCAATCGACAAGCGCGGCGACCTGACGGCGGAAGAAGAGACTCAGGTGATCCTAAAAGAGATCAAGCAGACCAAAGAAGCTCTGGAGATGACCCCTGCAGACCGCACGGATATCATCGAAGAATGTACCAAACGTCTCGCCGTCCTCGAACAGTACGCGCCGAAGATGATGGATGAAGCCGAGATTCGGGATATCATCTCCGCAACCCTTGCAGAACTGGGGATTGAGAACCCCACCCCCAAAGATAAAGGCAAGATCATGAAAGTCCTGATGCCGAAAGTAAAGGGCAAGGCTGACGGAAAACTGGTGAACGAAACCCTCACTTCATTTATGCACTAATTTTGAAAAACATATGCAGAATACCAAAGACGGCTCAGCCTCTTTCGGGCCGAGCCGTCTTAAGTTCTTATAGCACCGTTATTTCTTAATAACACCGTTATTGTGCATTCTCTTCGGAATCCGATTCTGTATCAGAATCCTCTTCCTCCGAATCCTCTTCTTCCGAATCTTTTTCCTCCTCGGCCTCCGCCACATCATCCGTCTGTACCTCATTTGCATACGGATCCTGTTCAACCTGCTTGATCGTTACCTTAATGTCTTTGAAACTAATCTTCTCCCATACATCATTGTTCACTTCGATCTTTATATCTTTCCGCAATTTTTCGCAGGTATCTTCATAAAGCTTCTGCTTTCTCTCATTCACAATGCTTTCTTTTTCTGCGTCCGTCGCTTCACGATCCAGTAAGCTGTTAACCTTGGCGACATAGCAACCTCTGTCTGTCTCGATCAGATCTGTGACCTCTCCCTCCTCAAGCTTATCTGCCGCCTTGATAAGATCCTCTGCAGGAGCCGTAGACTCAGCGTCGAATGTCGCAGTCTTCGCTTCTGCCTCTCGTTCCTTGGCAAAAGCTTCAAAATCCTCTGCTTCCTTAACCTCTTTCGCAAATGCCTCTGCCTTCTCCTTCGCCTCGTCCTTCTCCTCATCCGTCATCTCCACGGACTTGCCTTCCTCGTCCGTAGATGTATATGGGAAAAATACATACTGCATGCTCTTCTGAGCTGCTTCTTCGTCAGAAACCTCTGTATCGGCGCCGCTCTGTATCGCATCCTGCATCTTAATCTGAACAGCCATCAACGTCATGACACGCTCTACTGCTTTTTCGGACCCGGACACCTTTTCCTTATCTTCCAGCGGGTTCACCTCTCCGAATTCTTTGGCGGCGTCCTTAACCAACTGCTTCTCTTCATCTGAAAGAGAGACTTCATATTCGTCCATATGCTGCTCCAATAACACCATATCCTCCAGAGTCTCCAACACCGAATCCTTCACGGATTCTTCATAAGTCTTACCCTCCGAAGCCTCGGAATTCCACATATCGTCTCCCAGATATGCGGAATAATACGTCTCATACTGGGCCTGCACATATCTCGCATAGAAATTAGCGATTTCTGCAGTAATCTCCTGATCTCCCACTGTCGCAACCACATCGTCCGCCTGAAATGAACTGCAGCCGGCCAGAGAAGATATTGCCAGCATTCCCGCCAACATACATATAACTATCTTTTTCTTCATTCCTGTATATCCTCCTTAGTGCCATATCATTATACCCTGTTTTTACTCCTCAATCAATCCTTTCAATCCAATTAACACTTTTTTCACAACTTCAAATCCGTCCATTCCCTTCTCTTTCTGGTTCCTTCTCTTCTTCTCATAAACAAAGCAGGGAGCAGACGCCTCCGTCCTGATCGACAATTCCCCCTTAAACTGATCTAGCAATTTCGGAATTCTGCGGGCGTCTATCTTGGCGTTTTCATACATCGTGAACAGAAATGTCTCCCCTTTCTGTTCTATGCCGGTCACATACAAGCTATGGGCAAAAGCTTTCAGGCTTGCGGCTTCCAGAAGTTTCTCCGCCTTCTTCGGAAGATCGCCGAAGCGGTCCGTCAGCTCCTCGATCATATCCTCCTTCTCCTCTTCAGTCTCAATCGCCGCAATTCGTTTGTAGATATCAAGCTTCTGATATTCGTTGGGAATATATGAATCCGGAATGTAGGCGTCTACATTCACATCCAGCGTCGTGACAAAGTCCTCTTCTTGTGTCTCTCCCTTCAGAAGCCTGACCGCCTCATGCAGCATCTTACAATACATATCGTACCCGACCGCTTCCATATGTCCATGCTGCTCCGCTCCCAGAAGATTCCCTGCCCCGCGGATCTCCAGATCCCGCATCGCAATCTTGAATCCGGAACCAAGATCCGTAAATTCCCGGATTGCAGCCAGACGTTTTTCCGCCACTTCTTTCAGCATCTTATCTCTTCGATATAACAGAAACGCATACGCCATCCGATTGGAGCGTCCGACTCTTCCGCGAAGCTGATATAACTGCGATAATCCCAACCGGTCCGCATCATGGATAATCATCGTGTTCACATTGGAAATATCAAGCCCGGTCTCTATGATCGTCGTAGACACCAGAACGTCGATCTCCCCATTGATGAATTCATACATGATCTTCTCTAACTGATGTTCCCGCATCTGTCCATGCGCATACTCCACCGACGCTTCCGGAACCAGTTTCTTTACATGCGCCGTAATCTCGGCGATATCCTCCACCCGGTTATAGACATAATAGACCTGTCCCTGTCTTGCGCATTCCCTCTCGATCGCCTCCCGCACCATCTCGTCATTATACTCCATCACATAAGTCTGGATCGGCATACGGTCGTTCGGCGCCTCTTCAAGGACGCTCATATCCCGAATCCCGATCAGGCTCATATGGAGCGTCCTCGGGATCGGCGTCGCCGTCAATGTAAGAACATCAACATTCTCTTTTAATTTCTTGATCTTCTCCTTGTGCTGTACGCCAAACCGTTGCTCCTCGTCGATGATCAGAAGTCCCAGGTCCTTGAATTTCAAATCGTCTCCCAGTACCCGGTGCGTTCCCACGACGATATCTACAAGCCCCTTCTTTGTATCTTCCACCGTCTTCTTCTGCTGCGCGGGAGTCCGGAACCGACACATCAGATCCACCCTCACCGGGAAATCCTTCATCCGCTGCAGGAATGTATTATAGTGCTGCTGAGCCAATATCGTAGTCGGAACAAGATATACCACCTGCTTATCCTCCTGTACGGCCTTGAACGCCGCCCTGATGGCAATCTCCGTCTTTCCGTATCCCACGTCCCCGCAGACCAGACGGTCCATAATCTTACGGCTCTGCATATCCCGCTTGACTGCCTCTATGGCAAGAAGCTGATCTTCCGTCTCCTCGAAGGGGAACATCTCTTCAAATTCCTTCTGCCAGACCGTATCTTCTCCATAGATATACCCTTCCTTCTCTTGTCTTGCGGCATACAGTTTTACCAGGTCTCTCGCGATCTCTCTTACGGCGCCTCTGACCCGGGTCTTGGTCTTATTCCACTCCTGGGTTCCCAGACGGTTAAGCTTCGGTTTCTTTGCGTCGGCGCTGGCGTATTTCTGGATCAGATCCAACTGTGTTGCAGGAATATAGAGATTTCCGCCCTGGGCATATGAAATCTTCATATAATCTTTGGCGATCTTGTCCACCTCGATCTTCTCAATCCCCTGGTAGATGCCGAGACCGTGATTCTCATGAACGACGTAATCGCCGGGCTTTAATTCCGCAAAATCCTGTATCCTGCGCCCCTCGTAGAGTTTCCTCTTCTTTTTTTTCTTTACTTTTCCGAAGATATCCGTCTCCGAGATAACTGTATACTTAAGCATGGGATACTCGTACCCTTCCGCCACGTAACCGTATGCCGTCATGATCTCTCCTGATTCAACCTCCCGGTCCATGTCGTCGCTGTAATAGCTGCTTAAGTTATAATCTCTCAGATCCTCCGCAAGCCTCTTTGCCCTGGTCCTGGACCCCGACAAAAGCACGACTCTGTATCCGTTCCGTTTCAAACGTTTCAGATCCTGAGTCAGCATGTCGAAGCTGCTGTTATATGGATTCACACTCTTCGTATGCAGGCTGTAAGACTCCCGGGTCATAAGTCCCTTACAGCGCATATCCAACGCGAAGAATCCAACGCTGCTGTAGGCATTGATCCTCTCTGCTATCTCTTCCGTCCTATACAGCCGCACTTCCCCGTCTGTCAGTTCATACCCGCTCTCTACACGCCTCTTCTGGGCTTCCATAAACTCTTCTTCCACACCATGTCCCTTTTCCAACAGCCGGACAGGCTCATCCAGGAACAGTATCGTATCTTCCGAAGGAAAATAATCCAGAAAAGATACCCCGTTGTCTCCTTCTCTCGGGAACTCCGCCGCCGGACAGATTGATATCTCCCTGAGGTTCTCGACAGACCGCTGGGTCTCCACATCAAAAGTCCGGATCGAATCCACCTCATCTCCCCATAGCTCGATACGGACAGGCTGTTCCTCCGTCAATGGATATACATCCAGAATCCCTCCCCGGACTGCAAACTGACCCGGACCTTCTATCTGAACCTCCCTGTCATACCCCAGCTCAATCAACTTCTCCTGCATAGCCTCAAGGTGTATCACACTATCGCCCTTGATATGAAGGATCCTCGAAACAATCTCCTCCTTCGGAAGCAGCGAATCCATAAACGCATCAAAACTTGTAACTACCGTGAGCGGTTCTCCCTCCGTTACTGCCTGTATCACTTCCATCCGCTGTCTTGTCAGCTCCTTGCTCCGAAGATCAGCCTGGTAAAACAGCAGATCCTTCGCCGGATACAAATATGTCTGGGGCTCCAAAAAACGATACTCCTCATAGACCTGCTTTGCTTTGGACTCACTGGAACAAGCGATGACCTTATACCTCAGGCCACCGCTTAACGCATACATCATATGTGTCTTCTGAGAATTCACACATCCGCAGATCCGCATCATTCCCTGTTCTTTCATCCGTCTCTTATAGAGTTCATCAAATTCCGCCAGCTCATTTAATGGCCGTATCAGGGCTTGCATCCTTTACCTCCTTAGGCTTTACTTTCCTGTTATACTCGTTCATAGCCGCATCCGTCTCACCGTCCAGCATCCTTTGGACGGCTCTGACTGCTTTCTGATATCCTTCGTTCATAACCTGCTTCTCCTCCTGGGAAAAATGCCCCAAGACATAGTCGGCAAGGTCATATCTCTTCGGTTTCTCTCCTACGCCTACCTTGATCCTTTGAAACACCTCTGTCCCAAGATGCGCGATGATACTCTTGATACCGTTATGTCCTCCCGCGCTCCCTTTCTTGCGAATACGAAGCTGTCCCATATCAAGACTCACGTCGTCATAGATCACAATAAGCTCTGTCTCCTCATCTACTTTATAATAATCTGCAAGAGCGCCTACGCTCTCCCCGCTAAGATTCATGTATGTCTGCGGTTTTACAAGAATGACCTTATGCCCGTCTATAATACCCTTTCCGATCAGAGCCCGGTTCTTTCTTATGTCTACAGATATATTATATTGAGCCGCAAGGGTGTCTATGACATCAAACCCGGCGTTATGCCTGGTTCCCTCATACGCAAGCGTAGGATTACCAAGACCCACTATCATAAACATTCCTCTCTCACCTCCGTCTCCAACCGTACGGCTGGAATTTTTACAGTAGTCCTCATTATACTAAAAGCACGAGAATTTGTCACGCAAAAGACATGAATAATTTTCCTTCTTTTCTCATACATTATAAAAACAAACACATCTTACTCGATACGGGAGGTTACTATGAGTTCCAAAACAAAGATAATCGTACTGCACATGAAGGAAATCATCTATACCGCAGTCTTTGCCACGCTGGCGGTTATACTGATCCTGCTGCTGCTTTTTATGTTCCTTCCTAAAAATAAAGAAACAAAAATCAGCGAAGCAAAATACATGCCCGGAGTCTATACATCAACCGTTACGTTGAACAATACTGCTCTTGAAGTCGAAGTAACTGTAGACGAATCGCATATCAACTCCATACGCTTCTCTAACCTGGACGACACCGTAGCGGCTATGTTTCCACTGATCCAGCCGGCAATCGAGGATATCGCCGAGCAGGTATACGAGCGCCAATCTCTTCAGGATATCCAATATTCCGAAGAAAATCCATACACATCCCAGATTATCATAGACGCAATCGAAGAAGCGCTCAAAAAAGCCGAAACAACCTAGAGTTCTCTCTAGGAGTTTCGGCCTTTTTCTTCATCAAAGCTGCCGTCTTATCCTTCCACCACCAGATACCTTCCGCCCGGAATCGCAAATACTTCCGACGCTTCCTCAAGGGCCTCGTCAGACATCCCTTCTACGTCCACTCCCTCTTCCTCAAGGAATTCTCTGACTTCACGGATACTGTCGAAAACAACCGCCATACAATCTTCCAGAAACGCTTCCGCCTCTTCCAAAGTCTCTGCTACCGGCTCATCAAACAACTGCCCCTGGTTTTTGATAAATGCCTTCAGGCAATCTTCATCATACTCATACATCTCCTTGGTTCCTCCCTTAGCAATTTTCTTTTTACACAAAGCGCAAAAGTTCTTCGGGTTTATCAATGACCGTCTCTGCTCCGGCTTTCAGCAAAGTTTCCCGGTTCCTGAATCCCCAGGTCACGCCTACGGTCCTGACTTTTGCATTCTTTCCCGTCAGGATATCTACTTCCGAATCGCCTGCATACAGACACTCTTCTCCTGATATCTGCATCCTCTCAAGC
This sequence comes from uncultured Dorea sp., assembly GCA_947564705.1. Taxonomy (GTDB): domain Bacteria; phylum Bacillota; class Clostridia; order Lachnospirales; family Lachnospiraceae; genus Sporofaciens. Next base: position 8,597 of record CANODD010000063.1, read on the forward strand.
AGCCTGAACACCCCCGCCGGGTCCGGTTTCCTCGCAATCCCTTCCTGCTGTCCCTCGATACAGTCAAACATTCCTTCTCCGAATATCTCCCGAACCACCTTCACCGTCTGCCGGTGAGGCTTATTCGACAGTACGGCAAGCCTGACATTCCTCTTTTTTAACGCCTCAAGCATCGCTGTTATGCCTTTATAGGGTATTACATGATATGTACAATTGGCGTCAAATATACGCCCGTAGATCTCCATACCCTCGTCAAGCCTGCTGCCGCTTACTTCCCCTGCCGCCTCAAGAGACCGCTCCATCAGTACTCTGGCGCCGTTGCCTACAAACCTCCGGCATTCATCCGCGGTGATAGCGGGAAGCCCCATCTCTTTTAATGTCTCTCCCACAGAATAAGTCAGGGATTCCAGTGTGTCAGTCAATGTTCCGTCCAGGTCAAATATGCATGCTTTCATCATAATAAATATCCTCCATGCCTTTATCATAGTATAGACATACATAAAATGCAAGCAGAGATGTGAGCATACTTAGATAATTTATGTCTTACCAGAGGACGCAGATTGAAGCGGAAGGTTATCTCACACAGACGGGGCAAAATAAAAGGCGCCCCTGAATTGTCTGCATAGAGATATCCTTCCGCTTCAATCCGCTGTTTACTGACTCAGGTGTAAAAATAAGCTTCAATGTTTGCTTTTCGAGCCATCTTAAGACTTCGCAAGTACAACATACACTGTAGGAATCAGGAAAGGTACTGACGCATTACGCGGAGGGCGTTTTTTTCAAGGCGGCTGACCTGGGCCTGGGAGATCTGGATCTGTTCGGCCACCTCCATCTGGGTCTTGCCTTCGAAGAAGCGAAGTTTTATAATGTAACGCTCCCGCGGGTCTAAGTGCTCCATGGCGGCTTCCAGCGACAAATCCTCCACCCACTTTTCTTCTTTGTTCTTGGTATCGCTGATCTGATCCATCACATAGAGAGCGTCTCCTCCGTCGTTATAGACAGGTTCCTGCAGGCTCACAGGTACCTGGATCGCATCCAGGGCAAAGACGATATCTTCCTTGGATATCCCGATCTCCTCCGCGATCTCCTGGACGGTAGGTTCTTTTAAGTTCCGCTTTACATAGTTTTCCTTTGCATAGATCGCCTTATATGCCGTATCCCGCAGCGAACGGCTGACACGGATAGAGTTATTGTCCCGCATGTACCGCCTGATCTCACCGATGATCATAGGGACAGCGTAAGTAGAAAACTTTACATCCAGCTCTGTATTAAAGTTATTAATCGCCTTGATCAGGCCGATGCACCCTATCTGGAACAAATCGTCCGGATTCTCATTGCTTCCTCCGAAACGCTTGATCACGCTTAGCACAAGCCGAAGATTTCCCTTGATATACTCTTCCTTCGCTTCTGTGTCGCCCGCTTTGATGCGCGCAATTAAAGCTTCCTTCTCCTCTTCATTAAGGACCGGAAGCTTCGCCGTATTTACTCCGCATATTTCTACCTTTCCCTGTGCCATAACCGAAAATCCTCCTACCAAACGAATAAATATGAATCTTTGTATAGTAAAATAATTCTCATTTGGCAGGAGTCATATTCGTAAAACGAAAAAATAAAAAAAGTTTTAGTCCTTGACAAAAGGATTTCAATCTATAACTCTGACGCTCCCGGCCTCGTTACTGCTGCTGTTACCTATCGTAATACGCAGCGGAACTCCTTCATCCACCGGCTCCATATCTTCACCGTAGAATATAAATTCACTTCTCTCTATAGTAAATTCTACTTCCCTCTCCTCACCCGGTTCTAGGAACACTTTCCGGAAACGGATTAATTCCTTTGCCGGCCGCACCACCGGGGCGCAGAGCGTCTCGGCATAACACTGGACTACTTCCGCACCGGGAACGTCCCCGACATTCTTCACTTTGCAGGAGATACATATCTTTTCATCTGTCTTAGAATCCTCTTTCCACATTCTCGGAGGCGTGATCTCGAATCTCGTATAGGACAGACCGAAACCGAAGGGATAGAGCGGGGTATTAGGAATATCCATATAGCGGCTGCAGAACCGGTTATCCGGATTCGTCTCCGACATCCGGTGCCCGGTAGTCATATCCCAGTAGCTGACCGGGATCTGCCCTACACACCAGGGAATACTGGCCGCAAGTTTGCCGGAAGGGGATTCCTCACCGTAGATCAGCCTGACAACCGCCTGCGCCCCCATGGTTCCCGGACGCCATGCCATCAGAACCGCGCCGGATCTTTCCGCTATCTTTCTAAGATCAAGGGGACGCCCCGACAATATCACCGTCACGATATGGGAGGTTCGCTCTGCCACCGCATCGAACAATTCCATCTGCTTTTCGGGCAGATCGAGAAAGGCTCTGCTTGCCGCCTCTCCGGACTGCGCCTCATGCTCGCCCAGGACAAGGACGACGGTGTCGTTCTCTCCAATCTCATCCAGACTTCCAAAGTATTTCTGCCGGGCAGTGCTCCCCCCGCCGGCCTGCGCTTTTTTATCCGCCGGCCCATCGCCGCCGGCCTGCCAGATTCTTCTCTCTTCTTCCGTGAGTATCTCACATCCCGGGATGATTTTTACCGGAACCTGTCTGTCGGTTAAGATCTTTTCTATCGTATCTACATCCGAATGCTTTCCAAAAATCGCCCATCTGCTCAGGAACTCCTGTGAATCTACATACGGGCCTGCCCAGAACACCTTCCGTCCGGCATCCAGCGGAAGTAATCCTTCATTTTTCAGGAGGACGCAGCTCTCACATGCAAGGCGAAGCGCCGCATGCTTCGTTTCAGGAGAGAGGACGGTGCTCTTCTTCATCCCGGCAAAAGGATTTTCAAAGAGTCCCAGTCTGTTTTTCATCTGAAGTATCCTCCACACGCTCCGGTCGATGACTGCTTCCGGAATCTTCCCCTCTTCTGCCAGTTCCTCCAGATGGAACATATAGGCAGGACTCATCATGTCTATATCAACACCTGCTTCTGCCGCCGCATATGCGGCTTCCTTCTGATCGGACGCCACTCTTTGTTCTTCCAACTGTCCCACAGAACCCCAGTCGGAGATAATGGCTCCTTCGAATCCCATCTCCTCCCTCAGGATATACTCAAGCAGCTCCCTGTTACCGCTGACCGGTCTGCGGTCCACCGCGTTGAACGCAGTCATCACCATAGCCGGATCTGCATGGACAGCCATCCGGAACGGCTTCAGATACTGCTCCATGAACGTCCTGCGGGACAGCTCCACATCGTTATACTCTCTCCCGCCGTTCACTGCCCCGTATCCGGCGAAATGCTTCAGACATCCCGCGATCCGCGTCTCCCCGATCCTTCCGTATCCCTGGTAGCCCTCCAGCATCGCAGTCCCCATAACTCCGTTAAGAAATGGATCCTCGCCGAAGGACTCCATGATCCTGCCCCATCTGGGGTCTCTTGATACGTCGATCATGGGGGAGAAGGTCGCTTTGATCCCCTCGGAGGATGCCTCCGAAGCCGCATGCTTTGCTGC
>CANODD010000064.1 GCA_947564705.1 uncultured Dorea sp.
AATCATGGCCTGCATGAGAAAGTCCAATTTATCGAGCTGCGTGTCGCTGGCAAGCAAAAATTCCCGCTGTTTAGCTTGCGGCACATTCTGTTCTAATAAGGTTGAATTTCCCATCAGGTAAAGACGCCGATAGCAAACTTAAAAATGGTAAATTCAACCTTATTAGAACAGAATGTGTCAAAGGATAAGCAGCGGGAATTTTTGCTTGCCAGCGACACGCAGCTTGATAAATTGGACTTTCTCATGCAGGCTATGATTAAAACCTCCCGGCTGGAAACAGGCGTGATTTCTCTGGAGAAAAAAGAGCAGCCGATTTATGATACTCTTGCCAAAAAGGGGACTTGTTGATAACTATGGGAGCCGGAGACGTTGTAAATATTGGGGAAGAGCTTCTAAAGCGTTAGTTTTCCACAATTTCCACAGATTTTTATCCACAAAAAACCTTGTTTTTTACTCAAAAATTCCTTTTTTGCCTGTCCTTCTGGTGCTATAATGATAAAGCCAATTATAAAAACCAATTATAAAACGAACTGTAGAGGGGGACTGCAGAAAGGTTATGACGAAATTAACTCTGACCAATCATGCTCAAAACAGCACTACCGTGCTTGAGAACGAATTTATCGACTGTCACATGGCACAGGCGAACGGCGAATATGTAAAGGTATATCTCCTTCTGTTACGCCATCTGAACAGGCCCGAGGGGGCTCTGTCCGTCTCGGAGATGGCCGACATCCTGGACTGTACGGAGAAGGATGTCCGCCGGGCATTAAGATACTGGAAGAAACAAGATCTCGTAGACTACTGCGAACAGACGGAAGATGATACCGTAAAAGAGTCGGTTTCAGACGTTCATCCTGCGCCGGCGCTCTTTGCCGAAAGCAAGACCACGGATACTCCGTCTAATATCCAGCAATACCGAAGACGCGAAGAACGCAAGGAATTGAAAGAATTATTGTTCGTAGCCGAGCAGTATCTCGGCAAAACTCTTTCTTCGACGGACATAGATACCATTACATATTTTTATGACACTCTGCATATGTCGGTGGAGCTGATCGAGTATCTGATCGAATACTGTGTGGAGAACGGGCATAAAAGCATGCACTATATCAAGAAGGTTGCACTGTCCTGGGACGAACGGAAGATCAAAACCGTAGCAGAGGCCAAAGCCGGCACCATCCTGTACAATAAGAACTGCTATTCCGTGCTGAACGCGTACGGCATCAAGGGACGTGCTCCCGCCGCCTCCGAGATCGCTTACATCAAGAGATGGAACGAAGAATACTGCTTTGCCCTGGACATTATACTGGAGGCCTGCAACCGCACAATGAATACGATTCACCAGCCCAACTTCGAATATACGGATACGATTCTTAAGAACTGGTTCGAGAAGAAGGTCCGCCGGCTCCAGGATATTGAATCGTTAGACGCGGATTTCCAGAAAGAAAAAGAACGAAAGAAGAAGCCGTCTGCGAAACCTGCCGCAGGCACAAGCAGCAACAAATTCAACAACTTTACCGGCCGTTCTTATGATATGGACTCATTAGAGCGCAGACTGGTACAGCAGTAAGGTTCATCTACGACTAAGGAGTTTTAATCAGGACATGGCACTCTCTAACTCACAATACGATCAGATCATGCGAGACTATGAACGAAAGCAGCTTGACAACGAGTATCATCTCCGGGAACGCAAAAGGGCTGCTTTTTTGGCGATCCCGGAGCTGGAAGAACTGGAACACTCCGTCTCTTCCCTGAGCCTCAATCAGGCACGGAAGCTTCTTAACGGAGACGAGAACGCTCTGTTCTCTCTCAAAGAGGAGCTTCATGCTCTGGCGCTTAAGAAGCAAAGACTGTTGTCCGCGCATGATCTGCCGGCAGACTATCTGGAGCTTCACTATGAATGTCCGGACTGCCGGGATACCGGATATATCGGCGATCACAAATGCCATTGCTTTAAAAAAGCCGTCATAGAGCTGCTCTATGAACAATCGAACATTCGGGATATCCTGGCAAAAGAGAACTTCTCTGCCTGTTCACTGGATTATTATTCCCGCAGCCACATAGACCCTCTGACCGGAAGGTCGTCTCTGGAAGCTATGCAGACTGCGCTAAAGGTATGCCATGAATTCGTGGATACATTTTCCGCCGAATTCCGCAACATCCTGCTGTATGGGGACACCGGGGTGGGCAAGACCTTTCTTTCTCACTGCATTGCAAAGGAACTGATCGATACGTCTTTCTCTGTCGTATACTTTACGGCGGCAAGTTTATTCGATCTGTTCGCTCAGAATACCTTCGGCAGCCGGGACACTCATGATGCGGACGCGCAGGAACACATCTATGACTGCGACCTCCTGATTATCGATGATCTCGGAACGGAACTGCCGAATTCCTTTACGGTATCACAGCTCTTCATCTGTCTGAACGAGCGGATTCTGAGACGGAAACCAACCATCATATCTACCAATCTGGCATTGGACGATATACAATCCATCTACTCTGAACGGACCTTCTCGCGGATCAGCAGCAATTATACGATCCTCAGGCTGACCGGCGACGATATCCGGATTCAGAAAAAACTATTGCAAAAAAAATCTTAATTCGGGAGGTACGAATGATGCTACGCCGTAATGATCGTATTTTGGAGAACATACCAGTCGGGGCGCTTGGACTCATCGCCCTGGACGGCTGCAAAGAGATGGGCAGCAAAGTAAACGATTATATCGTAAAATGGCGCAAAGAAGAAGGCCATATCTACAAAGACGATGTTGTCTACAATGGATATGAACGAGATACTTATCTGATCGACGCGAAGGTCCCTCGCTTTGGCTCCGGGGAAGCCAAAGGCATTATCAATGAATCCGTACGCGGAAAAGACGTCTACCTTATGGTAGATGTCTGCAACTACAGTTTAACTTATTCTCTGACCGGACATGTGAACCATATGTCTCCGGACGACCATTATCAGAACCTCAAACGTGTTATCGCCGCCGTAGGCGGAAAGGCAAGACGAATCAACGTTATCATGCCGTTTCTTTACGAAAGCCGCCAGCATAAAAGAAGCGGCCGGGAATCTCTGGACTGCGCCCTCGCTCTCCAGGAGCTGGTGCGCATGGGGGCAGATAATATCATTACTTTTGACGCCCATGACCCCCGTGTCCAGAACGCCATACCTTTGAACGGCTTCGAGACTGTGCGTCCTACTTATCAGTTTGTGAAAGGTCTTCTCAAACACTTTGACGACCTACGGATCGACAGTGACCATATGATGGCCATCAGCCCTGACGAAGGCGCTACGGGACGTGCCGTATACCTTGCCAACGTACTGAACCTTGACATGGGTATGTTCTATAAACGCCGGGATTATACGAAGATTATCGACGGACGCAATCCCATCGTTGCCCACGAATTCCTGGGCTCCTCCGTGGAAGGAAAAGACGTGATCATTTTAGACGATATGATCTCCTCCGGAGACAGTATTCTCGATGTGGCGCGCCAGTTAAAACAGCGGAAAGCAAGGCGCATCTTCGCCGCCGCGACCTTCGGGTTATTCACAAACGGACTGAAAAAATTCGATCAGGCATATGAAGAAGGCAGCTTCGACGCCATCCTGACCACCAACCTGATCTATCAGACTCCGGAGCTGCTTGAACGTCCTTATTATATTAACTGTGATATGAGTAAATATATCGCGCTCATGATCGATACCCTGAACCACGACGGATCTATCAGCAGCATCCTGAATCCGGTGGACCGCATTCACCACATCGTCAACGAATATAATGCGGGACATCCTATCAGTTAGTGTACTGACACGTTCACATTTACTTTCTGAAAGGAAATCCCCAGTTCCTTAAGCTGCTGCTCTTCCCGTTTCTGACAGGTGAAGAGCAGTACCTGTTTCCGATGTTCACCCAGCCATCTGAGCGTATTGGCGAGACGCACGTCATCATAATAGGCAAATGTATCATCCAGTATCACCGGATATTCCTCTTCATACAGCAACTCGCTTGCCGCCATCCGAAGCGCGAAATACATCTGTTCCACCGTACCCCGGCTTAGATTTTCCGCCGGAATCCTCCTTCCGTCCTTCAGGACACTTACATGAAGCCCCTCTTCAATCAACATCTTCGTGTACCGGCCGCCCGTGACATCCGCCAGGATCTCTGACGTCCTGCCGTTCAGCCGTTCCTCCAACTGCCTCTGCATATCGGCTGAGAGTTCGTTCAGCTTATCCATCGCCATCACAAGAGCCGAGCGCCGCCGGTCATACTCTCTGTAATCTCCGCTGATCTCATCCAATTCCTCCAACTGTTCTTTCAGATTGGAATACTGCGTCTGCTTCTCCCGAAGTTCTTCTTTGACATGGGCCTGTTCCCACAAGAGCTTCTCTCGGGGGATCTTCTCCTCTTCCGGTGTGATCTCTTCCAGTATAATCTCCGGCGGCGTCTTTTCCTGCTGCTTTCCTACCTTCATACGGTTCCAGACATATATTCCGCATATCAGAAAAAGAATGATGGCCACCAGATAATTCCAGGGTTTTGCGATCATAATAAATGCTAATATGATGACCCCGATAAACACGATAATCTCCACCGGATGAATCCTCCATTTATCCGGGCGCAATTCGTCGATCATCCGCTTATTCTCCGTATTCTCCTGCCCTTCCGCCAGGTCCTTCTCACGGCGGTGTCTGACCTCCTCCGTGATCCGCACGTATTCTTCCTCCAGCCTGTGAACGTCGCGCCACACATAGGACGCCTCCTGCTCCATCCGTTCACGCTGTACCTGTCTGCGCAGCATAGAGTCTTTCACTTCCCGCTCCAACTGCTGCTTCTTCTCCTTCAGATGTCCCAGCGCTTTCGACAGATTCATCTCGCTGTTCCCGGTCGCATAGTAATTGGTCGCGTAATTCTTGAACTCCGCCGCAAGGGGTTTGCCCGTCTCCACCTTCAATTGCCCGATAGAGATGGTATTTTCATAGTTTCCTGAATTCAAGCCTCCGATCACCATCTCCAGATCTCCGTCTTCAACAGACAATTTCTCACCGTCGTCTTCGCAGATCAGCTCGGCTTTCTTCGTATATCTGTCAAAGTTCCTGTCAATCCGGAACATCTTCCCGCCGCTTTCGAACCTCAGTGATCCTGCATAATAATTCGGGTTCTCCCATGGTTCATAGACACTGAATGTATCATAAACAGAGGCCCGGCCCCTCCCTCTCTCCATACCGAAAAACATTCCTTTGATAAACGTATGAAGCGTGGACTTGCCGGACTCATTCTCTCCATACAGGATATTAATCCCATCCCCGATCTGTATGGATCTGTCTGTAAATTTTCCAAAATGCTGTAATCTCAATTCGCGAATCTTCATAATCTGGTCTTAACCTCTTCTCGTCTCCATCAACGCCTGCACGCCTTCGCACAACGCCAGGTACTCTATACTATCCTCATCATAATCCGCCAGGCTCTCGATATATCTCCCCAGAAGATCATTCTTGTTCTTCATCAGGAGCTTCTTAAAATCATAAGCCGGCTTTGTCTCATCCGTCAGATCGATAATATTGCCATAAGTATCCATGTCCGCCATATCAAATAAGATATCCGGGTCCCGCATACCTTCTATAACGACTTTATATATATTCTGTATCCCCCGCTTCTCGATCTCTTCCCTGACCCGTTCTTTCAGGGCATGGCCGGTCATCGTCTTCTCAACCGGCACGGAAAGATGCACATACTTCCTGACTGCGCAGGGAATAAACCGAAGCCTACAGCCATTCTCCGTAATCTCCCCCAGAATATAGCCGTGTTCCCCTGTATCGTTCTTATCAATAGGTTCCAGAGCTCCCGCGTACGCAATGTTCTTTCCCTCTTCGCACCAGGGCTTATGGATATGGCCCAAAGCAACATAATCATATCCCAGGGCGGCCAGTTTCCCCAAGTTTAACGGGATATGCTTCTCGTCCCCTCCGTGAGCCAGCAAAATCTCGTACCTCTGCCGCTTCTTCGGCACGGCATGGTTGTACCGGCTGTCCCGTATCTCCCTCGCATGATAACTCAGTCCATAGACTGCAAGGGACAACTCCGGTATCTCCACACAGGATATCTCGCCGCCAAGAATCATATGTACATGCTCCGGCCATTCAAAACTTCTATAATAAGACTCTCTTTTCAGATAGTCATGGTTGCCCGCAATCAATACTACCTGGGTTTGCTCAAGCGTCCCGAAGAGGTAGCTTACCTCCTTCAGCTCCCGAAGGAGCGGCTGCCTGTGAAACAAATCTCCCGCTATCAGCAAAAGATCTGCCTTTTCCTCATTGCAGATCTCCATCATCCGTTCCAGGCTGTTCCAGATCTCCCTTCCCCGTCTTTCGCTGTACGAGCCGCCTGCGTCCGGATTTGCTCCCAAATGCACGTCTGCGATGTGTATGAACCTCATCTGCTGTCCCTTCTTCCTTCTCTGTCTTCGACGGCAGCGTCACGACAAACTGTGTCCTGTTGTCGTCGCTTTTCGCCCGTATCAGTCCGCCATGCAGTTCTACAATCTCCTTGGCAATGGCAAGACCTAAGCCTGCCCCGCCGGTTCCGCTGGAACGCGAACCGTCCACACGGTAGAATTTCTCAAAGATCGTCTGAAGCATGACTCCCGGTATCTTATCCCCCTGATTGGTAAATACAATCTCCACATTCCGATTCTTCATCTGCGCTTCTATCTGAATCTTCGTATCGGCATAGCAATATGCGATCGCATTTCTCAATATGTTGTCGAACACTCTCGCCAGCTTATCCGGGTCTCCGTAGACTACCAGGTTCTCCTCCACCTGAACCTCACAGGTCAAGCTTTTCTCCTGGAGCACTCCGTATAATTCGTCCGCAAGCTGTTCCAGCATGAAAGACAGGTTGATCTCTATCGCCTCCAGCTCGATCTTCTGCAGATTATACCGGGTGATATCGAAAAACTCATTGATCAGCTCCCCTAGCCGGATGGACTTCTCAAGCGCAATATGGGTATACTTCTCCCTGTCCTCCCGGGGCATATCCTCATGGGTATCCAGCATACTTAAGTAAGCGACGATGGACGTCAGCGGCGTCTTCAGGTCATGGGCAAGAAAAAGCACCAGGTCATTCTTCTTCTTCTCCCCCTCTTCCGCCTCTATCTCCTTACGCTTCAGATTCGCCTTGATCTCATTCAGCCGTATCTCGATGGGCTTCAATTCCGTAATCAGATGAATCGGCTCTGTAGACTCCGACAGGATATTCTCAATCCCATCCCCGATCTGATCCACATACTTCATCATCTTTGACAGCGCCACATAATAAAACACCGCAAAGAGCAGGAGGAAACCAACGATGATAAAGAATATCTTGTTGTTCCCGATCAGCTTCCAGTACAGACGGATCGCCTGGCTCTTTTTTATGTCCAGCGACATCAGGAACTTGACAAATAGTTCTGCAAAACTATCATTATAGATTCCGTCGATCACATACTGTAAGATGAAACCGCCCACCAGAACCGTAAGCGCCGTGACCAGAACCGTCTGGAGCAGCAAAGTGAACTTCAGCTTACGATATTTATTCTTCAATCTTATACCCTACTCCCCATACCGTCTTGATAAAATCAGATTTACCGGTGGGCGCGCTCATCTTCTCCCGCAGATGCCGGATATGCACCATCACCGTATTGTTGCTGTTCTTATAATACTTTTCATTCCATACCTTCTCGAACAGTTCTTCCGAACTGATGACCTTCCCCCGGTTCTCGCACAAGAGCCAGAGTATATCGAATTCGATGGGAGTCAGCGTCAGGGGCACCTCATTATAGACGCACTCATGAGACGTTCGGTTCAGCAAAAGACCGCCGAAGTCTATGATATCCCCCTCTTCTTTCCCTCCGTCATTATACTGGGTGTATCTACGGATCTGGGCCTTCACCCGCGCCACCAGTTCCAAAGGGTTAAAGGGCTTCGGAATATAATCGTCCGCCCCCAGCGTAAGCCCTGTGATCTTGTCCATGTATTCCGTCTTCGCCGTCAGCATGATAACCGGGAACGTATACTTCTCCCGGATCATCTTAAGCAGCTGGAATCCGTCGATATCCGGGAGCATAATATCCAGAATCGCCAGATCGATCTTCTTGCTTCCGATACAGGCAAGCGCGTCCTCCCCCGTATAAAACTTAAATACGGTATACTTGTCATTATGGAGATATAGTTCGATCACATCCGCGATCTCCCTCTCATCATCAACAACTAAAATATTCATACAAACCTCTTATACAAAATGTCCTCTTCATGATACCCTTCCGCAAAACCACAGGCAACTGTCTGATGCGGAGCTTTATCTCAGCTATAAAAAATTATAATTCACAGTTATTGACGGTTCTCGGGAACGGAACCACGTCCCGGATATTGCCCATCCCGGTCAGATACATGATGCATCTCTCAAATCCGAGTCCGAATCCCGCATGCCTGGTGGAACCGTACTTACGGAGATCCAGATAAAACTTATAATCTTCCGTCTTAAGCCCCAGTTCCTTCATCCTCGCCAGCAGCTTATCATAATCATCTTCCCTCTGGCTTCCGCCGATGATCTCGCCGATCCCGGGAACCAGACAGTCCACCGCCGCCACGGTCTTCCCGTCTTCATTCTGCTTCATGTAGAAAGCCTTGATCTCCTTTGGATAATCCGTTACGAATACAGGCCGCTTGTACACTTCCTCCGTCAGATAGCGCTCATGCTCAGTCTGCAGGTCTGCTCCCCAGGAAACCTTATATTCAAAATTATCATTATTCTTCCCCAGTATCTCGACGGCCTCCGTATACGTCACCCTGGCAAAGTCAGAGGAAACTACGTTGTAAAGACGGTCCAGCAGCCCCTTATCTACAAATGAATTGAAGAAATTCATCTCCTCCGGCGCCTCTTCCAGCACGTAATTGATCACATATTTCAGCATCGATTCCGCCAGCATCATATTGTCGTCCAGATCTGCAAACGCGATCTCTGGTTCGATCATCCAGAACTCCGCCGCATGTCTGGTCGTATTCGAATTCTCCGCACGGAACGTAGGCCCGAATGTATAGACTTTACGGAACGCCTGCGCATAAGCCTCCGCATTCAACTGACCGCTTACCGTAAGGCTCGTCTCTTTTCCGAAGAAATCCTGTGTATAGTCCACCTGTCCGCCGCTTGTCTTCGGCAGGTCTTCCATATCCAGTGTCGTCACCCGGAACATCTCGCCGGCCCCTTCACAGTCGCTTCCCGTGATCAGAGGGGTATGCACATAGACAAAGCCTCTCTCCTGGAAGAATTTGTGGAGCGCATAAGCAGTCAGAGACCGTACCCGAAATACTGCCTGGAACGTATTCGTCCTGGGACGGAGATGAGAGATCGTCCTCAGATACTCGAAACCGTGCCGCTTCTTCTGCAGCGGATAATCCGGCGCAGACGCCCCTTCTACCTCCACGGCGTCCGCCTGTATCTCAAAAGACTGTTTTGCCTGCGGCGTCGCCACCAGCGTTCCGGTCACCATAACCGCGGCGCCTACATTTAATTTCGAAATCTCCGCAAAATTATCCATCTTATCATGATAGACGATCTGCAGCGGCTCAAAGAACGTGCCGTCGTTCACGACAATAAAGCCGAAAGTCTTGGAATCCCGGATACTGCGTACCCAGCCTCCGACTGTAATCTTCTGGTCCAGATACTTCTCTTTGTTCTTGTATAATTCCCTGATTGTAATTAAATTCATATTCTTTTACTCCTTTTTTCACCCTGACATGACACTTATTATAACATACCCAAACTTGATTTAAAAGGCAGTTTAATCAATTCATCTTCCGGAATTCAAGAGGCGTAAGACCCGTCATCTTCTTAAATATGGAGATAAAATGGCTGGTATCTGCAAACCCTATCTGTCCCGCCACCTGCCGTATCTCTGTCTGGGGATTCAATACCAGTATCTCCCTCGCCCTGTTGATCCTGTAGACCGTCAGATACTCATATACCGAATATCCCAGGAACCGCCGGAACAGACGCGTCAGATACTGGGGCGTGACATAGACTTTATCACTGAGTTCCTGTACCGTGAGTTCACTGTCATAATGTGTTTCAATCTCCCTTATCACCGGCTCCACATAACGCAGATAGAGAGGATTCTTGGCAGAGTTCTGTGTATAGATACTGTTGGCAAGATTCATCAGCAGACAGTAGCACCTGACAGACAGCGCGCACGGATCCGCCGAAAGCTGATCCCACTGCTCCATAATCTCGTGGATCATATCTCCGATCTGTCTTCCCTGTTCCTTCTCGATAAATATCACCTGCCTGTTACCGGCCATCTTCGCGATACTGCCGTCGATCGTCCCAGTAAATGTGGCGAACGCCGTAACCCACTCTGACGTATCCCTGGCGTAGGAATGACGTATGAAAGGCGCGATCAGAATTCCCTCATCCTCCTCCAGCACATATTTCTTATTCTGCACATAGACGCTCCCTCTCCCTTTTTCCGTCTGCATGTAGTGATAAACCGGATATCCCCCGGGGCGCATCACCGAATCCTGCTCCCAGCGGTCCCCTATCGATTCAAACGTAAACGGTTCCTTTACCGGAGTATCTCTAAAATGTATGGGCATACTCACTCACCCCTTCCTGATGTATTCTTTTTGTTTCGAAATGTTATATTATTTAGCCTAACATACCACACTATCCCTAACCTGTCTATATTATAATAAATATATCTTATGATTCCAAAAGTAACTATTATTTAAGGAAGGAGAAACATTTACCATGCACACATTCGATTATGAAAAATTAAAAGATCCGCAATATTTCCGCGACGGGAGGCTGGATGCACATTCCGACCACAGATATTATGCCTCCGCCGGCGATATGGAAGCCGGATATCCGGATTTTCGGATGAGCCTGAATGGTCTGTGGAAATTCCACTATGCAAAAAATTATGATCAGACGATTCCGGGATTTGAAAAGCCGGAATACACCTGCTGCTCCTGGGAAGACATCCACGTACCCGCCCACATCCAGATGGAAGGATACGACGCTCCGCAGTATGCCAACACACAATATCCATGGGAGGGGCACGACGAGATCCTCCCGGGAGAGATTCCGTCCTATTTCAATCCGGTAGCAAGCTATGTAAAATACTTCACAATACCGGAGAATATGACGGGAAGACGCCTCTTCATCTCTTTTCAGGGGGCGGAAAGCGGACTGGCTGTATGGCTGAACGGGCATTTCATCGGATACAGCGAGGATTCCTTCACCCCATCGGAATTCGAACTGACCGGCCATACCGCAGCCGGAGAGAACAAGCTTGCCGTACAGGTATTCAAGTGGACTTCCTCTAGCTGGTGTGAGGATCAGGATTTCTATCGCTTCTCCGGCATCTACCGGGATGTGTATCTCTATACTGTTCCGGACCTGCATGTCCGCGACCTGATGATACAAGCAATACCAGATCCGACCCTTCAAAACGCGTCCCTTGACGTCAGGTTACTGATGATGGCAGATACGGATACGATAGAAGGAAAAGCGGTCTTCCGTCTCTCTCTGGATGGCAGGAAGGTATTTGAGGATGAAAGAGAACTGAGCGCAGAGACCTCTTATCACCGGAATATCGAACACCCGGCTCTCTGGAGCGCGGAAATACCGGCCCTTTATGATCTTACGATCGAGATCTTCAATGCCGACGGCGCTCTTATGGAAATCATTCCTGAAAAGGTCGGTTTCCGGCGCTTCGAACTGAAAGACCACATCATGACCCTGAATGGACAAAGAATCGTATTCAAGGGTGTGAACCGCCATGAATTCAGTTCCGTGAACGGCAGACGGGTAAGCGAAGCCGAACTCCGCAAAGATCTTGAGACGATGAAGCAGAATAATATCAACGCCATCCGTACCTGCCATTATCCTGACGATTCCCTGATCTACAGGCTGTGCGACGAATATGGCTTCTACCTCATCGATGAGAATAACCTGGAATCCCACG
>CANODD010000065.1 GCA_947564705.1 uncultured Dorea sp.
TTTCCCTACACGACGCTCTTCCGATCTGCAAAATAGCCGATACTGTACTAAAAAAGGAGTTGCTCTTATGAGATTAAAGTATGGTATCGGCTATTTTGCAATTATGCTCATTTCACTGATGTTGGTTACCGGAGCTTATCAGTTGAGTTATCAGCGGGCCAAAGAACGCGCCGAGATGAAGGTTGCCGAGGAGATAAAACCGGAACCTCAGGAACCGGTAATAACGGCACAGGAACCGACTGCAGTTGCGGCTGACGGCCAGGCATTGAAGGACGATTGTTATTATCTGATGGAAGTTAACGGATACGTGGTCGTGTATCTGAGCGACAAGAAAACGCCTTATGAGTATACGGATATTAAATGCGACGGACTTCCTTCCGAGATGCAGGAAGAGATACGGAATGGGAAATATATGGAGGATGCGAAGGAGCTGTATGGATTTCTGGAAAACTATTCTAGCTGACGGACTGTCTTTTATATATCAGCCGGTAAACGCAGATTGAATCAAGGGGTGCCGCTCTGATTCAATCTGCGTTTTAGAATCTGTTATTCTTGGAATCGCTTCCGGAATTGTTTCTGAAGGTCGATTCTGAAAATCGTTTTTGAAAGTCGTTTCCGAAAGTCGATTCTGAAAGTTTTTTTCGAAAGTTTTTTTCGAAAGTCAAATACAAGTAGACTTCTCAAAGAAGATAGTGTAAGATAAAAAATGTGATTTTTAGTATAGGACGCAGAGTTAACATGTGTATAAGCATTTGCGATAGCAGCCTGGAAAATGGATGTTCAGATCGGAAAGACGAGATATTTGCGATAGCAGCCTGGAAGATGGATATTCAGAATGGAAAGACGAGATAATCGCAGAAGGGATGAAGGAGCATGGATGAGCAAAAGATTGCAAGAATTAATGAATTATATCACAAGTCAAAAGCGGAAGGCCTTACGGAGGCAGAGAAGAAGGAACAGCAGATATTAAGAAGAGAATATGTCGATGCGTTCCGGCAGAATCTGCGAAGCCAGTTAGATCAGATTTCGATCCAAGAGGCGGACGGAAGCATTACGAATCTGGGGGAAAAATTTGGAAACAAAAAGGGAAATTAGACAGAAAATCCGGCAGAAAAGGCAGGAGCTGAAAGAAGAGCTGTGGAAGGAGAAAAGCGCTGCCGTCACGGCCATTGTAACCGCGCACCCCTGGTTTCAGGAGGCAAAGAATATCTATACATATGCCGCTTATAAC
The DNA here is from genome assembly GCA_947564705.1 of uncultured Dorea sp. Lineage (GTDB taxonomy): Bacteria > Bacillota > Clostridia > Lachnospirales > Lachnospiraceae > Sporofaciens. The sequence continues at coordinate 1,232 of CANODD010000065.1, forward strand.
CGGGAAGTCCGGACACAGGAGATTATAGAAACGGCTTTTGAGAGGGGAAAGAATGTATGGGTTCCGAAGGTAGTGGGGAAAGCCATGCATTTTTGCCGTATCGGGAACATGGATGAGCTAAGTTCGGGATTCTATGGGATTCCGGAACCGGCAGATTGTAAGATAACGCATTATAATGATGTGCTGGCAGAAAGTGAATGGGGCAGTCTGATGATTATCCCGGGTGTTGGATTCGATGTGTATTGCCACCGGGTCGGCTACGGCGGCGGGTACTATGACCATTATCTGGCAAAAAATCCGGAGATCCGCAAGATGGCGTTGGCTTTCGAATTCCAGATCTTTCCGGAGATTCCGTATGAAGAGCATGACATCTGCCCGGATATTGTGGTTACGGAAGAACGGATTTTACAGAAATTTTAGAACTCATTTCAGGAGGAGAAGCATATGCAGACAGGATTGCCAAAAGATCCGGCGCTCTTATTGAGTGTCGTTAATACAAAGCTTCGGGATTATTATCCTACTTTGGATGCACTTTGTGAAGATATGGATATAGAGAAAAAAGAGATTACCAGTAAGCTGGAAGACATAGGATACGAGTATGACGAGAATAGGAGGCAATTTATATAGAGCAGATTGCCTGTAAGACATATAGAAAGGGAAAAAAGTCAAGAGAAATGTATAACGAAATTGATTTAGATAAAACAGATATAGCCGCAGAGCCGCCGACGGAAGAACCGGCCAGACAATACTATTTCATGGCAAAATGTCGGGAGTGGGTAAAGAGCTTTGAACAAGAAAAAGGCCGTTTGCCAAAATCTTGTGTACTCAATTTTAGCTGCCCGAATGTGTGAGTAAACCAGATTTTGAAAAGATATGAGAGGAGTGAGGATAGAGAGCGGTTATGGAAAGAAATATAAGTGTTATTAAAGATGTGAATGGAAATCAGATTGTAGTAATAAATGACATACGTTTTAAGGGCAGACAGAATATTGACTGGAATGAGGTTGAGCAATATTTAAAACAATATGTTGGAGAATTTGTAGAAATTGCTGAAAGTAAAGAAATCATATACATAGGCAATGATCTTCCTGATGAATATACAGGATCCAATTATACAGCAAAATTGAAAGGTACTCTTGCAAAGGCAAAAGCAAATGCCGCACAAGGAATTCCTGAAATGATTGAGATTGCAGAAAATAAGAGATTCCGGGAAAATCTGGCGAAAAAACATGATAAAAATGCAAGATTTGGATGGTACCGATATGATTCCCGATTTGCCCTTCCAATTTTTGATGACGATGGAGAAGTTTTGCGTTATAATGTTTTTCATGTGGAACTTGTTATAAGACATTCGGTGGATAGGAAATTGTATCTATATGATGTCATAAACATAAAAAAAAGAAACGAGTACCCCGCTTGAGCCATAGGCTGTACGGTTAAAAACTCATTTCTTATTTCGATTATATGATAGAAAGGGAAAAAAGTCAAGAGAAATGTATAACGAAATTGATTTGGATAAAATAGATATAGCTGCAGAGCCGCCGACGGAAGAACCGGCCAGACAATACTATTTCATGGCAAAATGCCGGGAGTGGGTAAAGAGCTTTGAGCAGGAAAACGGCCGTTTGCCAAAATCTTGTGTACTCAATTTTGGCTGTCAGATGAACGCCAGGGATTCCGAGAAGCTCAGGGGTATCTTAAGGGAGATGGGATATGCGGAGGCTTCGGAGGAGCAGGCGGATTTTGTCATCTTTAATACCTGTACTGTAAGGGAGAACGCAAACACACGGGTATACGGACGACTCGGACAGTTAAAGCCGCAAAAGAAGAAGAATCCGCATATGATGATCGGGCTTTGCGGCTGTATGATGCAGGAGCCGGAAGTGGTGGAGAAGCTTAAGAAAAATTATCGGTTTGTGGATATCATCTTTGGTACTCATAACATCTTCAAATTCGCGGAATTAGTTGCGACACGCCTGGAATCGGACAGGATGGTGATCGATATATGGAAAGATACGGATCAGATCGTGGAAGATCTTCCCAACGAGCGTAAATATACGTTTAAATCCGGAATCAATATTATGTTCGGCTGCAATAATTTCTGCAGTTACTGTATCGTTCCTTATGTGAGGGGGCGGGAGAGAAGCAGAGATCCGAGAGCGATTGTGCGGGAGATCGAAAGATTGGCAGCGGACGGTGTAAGCGAGGTGATGCTTCTTGGGCAGAATGTAAATTCCTATGGGAAGACCCTGGATACGCCTATGACATTTGCGCAGCTTCTCCAGGAAATAGAGAAAATAGAAGGGATTCGCAGGATTCGCTTTATGACTTCCCACCCGAAAGACCTGTCCGATGAATTGATCAGAGTAATGGCTGATTCAAAGAAAATATGTAAACATCTTCATCTTCCGGTGCAGTCGGGAAGTACGGACATACTTACGAAGATGAATCGGAGATATACGAAGGAACAGTACCTTCATCTGGTGGATAAGCTCCGCAGGGCAGTGCCGGATATCTCTCTTACAACGGATATCATCGTAGGATTTCCCGGAGAGACGGAAGAAGATTTTGAAGAGACGTTGGACGTGGTGAGAAAAGTACGGTATGACAGCGCGTTTACATTTATCTATTCGAAGCGTACGGGAACACCTGCGGCTGTGATGGAGGATCAGATTCCGGAAGACGTGATCAAGAACCGGTTCGACAGACTTTTGAAAGAAGTGCAGGCCATCGCGGCAGAAACCTGTGCTATACATGAAGGAACCGCGCAGGAGGCGCTGGTGGAGGATATCTGCGACCATGATCCCAAGATGGTGACGGGAAGACTGAGCAATAACCTGTTGGTGCATTTCCACGGAGGGAAGGAATTGATCGGGAAGTATGTGGATGTAGAGCTGAGTGAATGCAGAGGATTCTATTATATTGGAGCGAGGAGGTAAATCTATATATGACGGTTCGTTTTTATGAAGAGACGGAGGACAGTCTGCTTAAATTCGCAGTGATTGTTGCGAGAACAGAGGGGAAATATGTATTTTGTAAGCATAAATCCCGTGACACGTTAGAGGTTCCGGGAGGTCACAGGGAGCCGGGTGAGATGATTCTGGAAACGGCAAAGAGAGAACTGTATGAAGAAACGGGCGCGATTGATTACAGTATAGAACCAGTCTGCGTGTATTCTGTGATTTCTGGGGATGACGCTGACGGAGAAGAAACCTTTGGGATGCTCTGTTATGCTGAGATCTGCTCTTTTGAAAAAGAGCTGCATAGTGAGATTGAAAAGATCGTGATTATGGAAGAAGAGCCGGAATCCTGGACTTATCCGGAGATTCAGCCGAAACTTCTTTGTGAGATGAAGAGAAGAGGGTATTTTTGATTAAAATGGAGGGATTTGCGTGCTGGATTTGAGGATAAAAGAATATCTTTCCCAGGTCGGTATCTGTAAGATTTCTGAATTTGATACGGCGCTGCTTGAAACCTTCGGTCAGGATGAAGGCGAAAAGCATATTGAAAGAATGACGGAACTGTTTGACCGGTCAGAAGAGCGGTTGATGTACGGAACCGGAGACACCCCGTATCTTTACCGGCAGGAGGAGATTGTCGATTACATAAATCAGAATTTAGAGCTGAGTCTTTTGGCGTCTTCTTTTTATGACCGCGTATTTTTCCGAAGAGTCACGGATTATCTGCTCAGATATGAGTCTTTTTGGACGGGAGATATTCTTGATATGGGCTGCGGGAACGGGGTTCTGTCTTGTTTTTTAGCGCGGCTGCATCCTGGTTCTTCTGTCACAGGCGTAGATCTGTCTCACAACGCTGTCTCTGCGGCAGATGAACTTGCAGGGAGACTGCATATAGAAAATGTACGCTTTACCGATCCGAAAGCGTCGGAAGGGAAGATGTATGACACAGTTCTTTCTTCCCGTACGGTACATGAGAACGTTGCAGTGAGACCGCTTTGCGAAAAACCGGAGACGGCCGCATTGTCGATGGAAGAACAGGCAGAAAGGCATAAGGAATACGCGAAGACGCTTTCAGCCTTTGTAAAGCCCCAGGGATATCTGATCAGCGTGGAGCGTTACGAGGACTATGGAGCATACACTGGGGCGGTTTGTGCTTTGACAAGCCTGGATTTTTGTCAGGTGAGCGGAACGAATATGCAGTTTTCCTGCAAAAACGGAGATGAGACGGCTGTATTCCAGGCGTCGGTCTTTCAGAAAATCTCTGGTTAGGGCAGTATTGTGCAGATTGCATTAGATTTTCATATGCTGTATCGGCAAATAAGCAATAGAGGGGTAGATGAGATGAAACAGATGAACATGATATTACCTGATTATTCGAATTGTATCACCAATCTGGCAGTTTCCATTCTGGATAAGTTCGGAATCAGAGAAGAAGGGCGGCAAAAACTCGGGATGATAACGCCGTATCTTACAAAGGATTATGAAAATATTGTGGTGATCCTGCTGGATGGAATGGGAACGGCGATTGTGGAGAAGAACCTTGGGACAGACGGATTTTTCAGGAAGCACATGAAGGGAAGTTATAGCTCAGTGTTTCCGCCGACGACGGTAGCGGCGACAACGTCCATTATCAGCGGTCTGCATCCTTGTCGGCATGGATGGCTCGGATGGGATTGTTATTTCCCAGGGCTCGATAAGAATGTTTCCGTTTTCACAAATACAGAGTCGGGGACTGACATACCTGCCGCCGATTTTCCAGTGGCTTCAACTTACTGCGGATATGAAAGTATCGCGTCGAGGATTCGTGCAAACGGAGGCCAGGCATATGAGATATCACCCTTTATAGGACCGTTTCCACAGGATTTTGGCGAGATCTGCGGAAAGATCAAGGAACTGTGCAGGAGGCCGGGAAAAAAGTATCTATACGCTTACTGGACAGAACCGGATCATTTGATGCATGAAAAGGGCTGTTACGGAGAAGAGACTGTGAAGACGGTCCGAGAGCTTGAAACTCGGGTGCAGGAGTTGTGTGAAGAATTAGAGAATACTTTGATTATCGTGACTGCCGATCATGGACATGCAGATTCGGACGGAGTAGCGATAACAGATTATCCCAGGATTATGGAATGCCTTGTGCGTATGCCGTCTATTGAGCCAAGGGCATTGAATTTGTTTGTCAAAGAAGAAAAGAAAACCCAATTCGAGTATGAATTTAAGAAAGAATTTGAAAAGAAATTCCTTCTGTGGACGAAGGAAGAGGTTCTGCAAAGTAAAATATTTGGAACAGGAGCCGTACATCCGGATTTTGAGGAAATGCTTGGCGACTATCTTGCTATTGCCATTGATGATCTGTCCATTTATAACACAAGAGAAGAAGCCGAATTTTTTGTAGGTGTACATGCCGGTCTTACCAGGGACGAGATGGTAATACCGTTGATTGTGATTGAGAGAAATTTTGATTAAAATGAAGTGATTTCCATTTTACGGGAGGTCAGAATGAAAGCCTGACGTTGAGATGGCTATTGATGATTTAAAAGAGCTTTGCAGGCAGAGAAGGATATATTGAATATTCAATAAGGAATTTCAGAATATTGAATAGATTAAAAAGGAAGGTGAACAGAGTATGAAGGAAGTACTGGTAACGATACCGGTTCAGGAAGAACACCGCAGGTATCTGGAGACCATCGGTAAGGACATGCATTTTACATATGCGTACCGAAAGGAAGGCGCAACCCGTGAGATGGTTGAACAGGCGGATTATATATTGGGTAATGTGAAGGCAGAATATCTGCCGCAGGCACGGCATCTTAAGTTATTACAGCTTGACAGCGCGGGGGCTGACGAGTATGTTCAGCCGAATGTCCTTCCGGCAGGCGTGAAGCTCTGTAACGCTACAGGGGCCTATGGGCTTACAATTGCGGAGTATCTGCTCGGGGTTGTGTTTGCATTAAAGAAAAAACTGACTCTGTATGAAGATAACCGTAAAAAGCAGAGATGGCATGATGAAGGAATGGTAACGAATATTGCCGGAAGCAGGACGCTGATATTGGGTTTGGGTGATATTGGAGACACATTTGCACGTAAAATGAATGCCCTGGGCAGTAAAGTGACCGGCATACGGAGGAATCCTGCGGATAAGCCGGAATATCTGGAAGGATTATATCAGATGGATGCATTGGAAAAGCTGCTTCCATGTGCCGATATCGTTGTGTGTACTTTACCGGGGACAGCGGAGACCTTCCATCTGTTAGATGAGAGGAAGATCCGTCTTATGAATCCTTCGGCAATACTTATAAATATCGGGCGGGGCAGCCTGATTCCCACGCAGGATCTGGTCAGGGTACTGGAAGACGGCGTGATCGCAGGGGCGGCGATTGATGTGGCAGAACAGGAACCTCTGCCGGAGGATTCTCCGCTTTGGAATGCTCCGAATCTGCTCCTTACTCCTCATGTGGCAGGAAATTATCATACCCAGGATATTCTTAACAAGGCAGTGAAGATTGCAGGAGAAAATTTCCAGGCATTTCTTGAAGGGCGGTCGTTGCAGAATGAAGTGGATTTTGTCACAGGATATAGAAAAAAGATGTAGGATTTCCAAATGAAGAGAATATTAATGATATCATCTGATTATGAGCCTTGTTACGGCGGAATCGGAATACATGTAAAGAATCTGACATACGAATTGATAAAACTTGGATATCAGATTACATTGCTGATCGGACGCATGAAGACAAGTTTGGACTATGCTTATACTTCGGGAGAGTTCTACTCAGTCACTGCAGACACGGAAGAATTGAAGGTAGTGGAAATTGATACGGATTTTGCACAAAGACTCTCTAAAGAAGAGCTGAAACTACGTGCTATTCTGGAGGAAAAAGATACCTTCGATTATGAGACGGCAATTTTAAATCAGTTGTTCTTAAAGGGAGCAATTGCATATCTGGGGCATACGGATGATAAGTTCCGGCTGATTCATCTTCATGATGCATTTATATCCTTTGGTGCGGTAATGCTTGGCAGGTATCTGCATATTCCGATGGCAGTAACCATGCATTCCATGAATTCCGGGGAAGCGTGGATGATAGATAATGTAAGGCGTTATCTGGTCAATAATGTAGATAAGATCTTATGTGTCAGCGATTTTATTCGTAATGAAATTATTCGAAGATTTAACTTCACTAATTTAAATAAATTAGTGACTGTCTATAACAGCGTCAATCTGAAGATCAGAAAGAGAGGACAGCCGGTTCTGTCCAACGGAGAAATTGTTTTCTGCGGCAGACTGGAAGAAGTAAAAGGAGTAGATTTACTCATTCGTGCAGTCAGCTTATTGCCGCAGTCATACAGAGAAAGAGTCAGGCTGACAATCATCGGAACCGGCAGCGCGAAAGAACAATTAAAAAGATTATGCGAAGAAGTGCATATGGAAGAAAAAACAGTGTTTACAGGGCTGATTAATCAGCGTGATGTGTTTAATTTTTATGAGAAAGCAATGTGTGTAGTTCTTCCGAGCAGAAAGGAAGCTTTTTCAACGGCAGCTCTTGAAGCGATGAGTATTGGATGCTGCGTCCTCGCTTCAGATGTGGGAGGTTTTACCGAATTGATTCATGATGGGGAGAATGGTTTTCTGTTCAAGACAGAAAATGTTCAGGAGTTGGCAGGAAAGCTTAGATATATCTTTGATCATACACAAATTGTAAATGATGCAGGAGGAAAGGCGCAGTTGAAGATTTCAGAAGAATACTTATGGGAGAATACGGCTAAAAAAATCTGCAATATTTATGAAGAATTGACTGCATTTATCCAATAACTATATTTTTATGGTATAATATAAAAAAGGAGGGAAAACATATGGCAAATGTATCCATAAGGGTTGACGATATGGTAAAGCAGCAGGCGGAGAATGTATGTTCTGAATTAGGTATGAGTTTATCGACAGCAACAAATCTTTTTTATAAAAAGATGATAAGTTATGGAGGTATACCGTTTGAGCTTAAGGTAGATCCATTTTATAGCCAGGAAAATCAGGCACATTTGGATAAGGTAATCCGTAATTACTATGAAGACAAATCAAAGCTTGTTCATAAAGATATTGTAGATTTGGAAAAAATGGTGGAGTAGAAGAATTGATGAAAGTAATAGAATTGTTTATAAGATAGAGGAAAATATGTTACTGATATCCGAATGTAAGAATCATTATTCAGATAAGTAATAAATACCACATATAATCCAGGTCAAAAACGCTCACACTATATTAGTAATAACATAAGTGAGGGCGTTTTTTCATGAGGAAATTTAGCGAATATTTGTTTTTCTGGACACTTGGAGGATGTCTCTATTACTATTTTGAGATCATCTTCCGCGGATTCTCCCATTGGTCCATGTTCATCCTTGGCGGAATCTGCATGGTTTTCTTTACGGTACAAGGGCAGGCTGTTCATTGGGAGGATCCGTTATGGAGACAGATTCTCCGGTGTATCATATTTGTGACAGCGATGGAATTTATTACAGGTATTATTGTAAATAAATGGCTTCATATGGCGGTTTGGGATTACAGCAATCAACCTTTTCAATTATTCGGGCAGATCTGTCTCCCGTTTATGATCATTTTCTCGGGGCTGTGCGCCATGGGCATTTTCCTTGGAGGTTATCTTTCTCATTGGCTGTACGGCGAGGAAAAACCGCATTATCATGTCTTTTAAATTCATATATCATTGCATTCATTCTTGAGCGATAAGTTTTCTTATACGCTCCTGAAAAAAGTTGCCATTTTATGATTCTCTCGTTATACTTAATAATAGGATGCCGCGGCATCATGAGGGCAAAATACCTTTTGATCCCGGCAGGAAAAGCAGATAGATGTGCGGAGGAAGCAAGATGGCGTTTACTATTAATGTAAGGATGAAGAAACCGGGGATACGAAAGAGCAGGGAACTGCCCTTGGTCCCCTTTGTTCTGGAAAAGAAGCCGGAAAATGTGAGGGAACTTCTGGTGGAACTGACAACCCTTGGGGTAAAGGATTATAATGAGAGGAAGGACACGGAGAATCTCCTGGCTTTCCTGACACAAGACGAGATTGCAGAGCAGGCAAAGAGAGGAAAGGTTTCCTTTGGCAGTCATGGAGGCAAAGACGCCGATCTTGAGAAAGCGGCGGCGAATACGATCCAGTGCTTTGAAGACGGGATCTACCGTGTCTTTGCAGATGAGGAAGAGCTGACAAATCTCGAAGACAAGATTCCCTGGAAAGAAGGTATGATATTCACATTCATACGTCTTACGATGTTGTCAGGCAGAATATAAATCAGGAAGTACATGAATCAGAAAATATATGAATCAGAAAGTATCATAGTCAGGAAGTATACAATCAGGAAGTATACATATCAGAAAGTATACATATCAGAAAGTATACATAGTCAGGAAGTATACAATCAGGAAGTATACATATCAGAAAGTATACAATCAGGAAGTATATATGCTTCAGAAAGGAATGTTTATGGCGGAATTTACATATCAGACGAGAAAAAAGATAACGGAAAACTGGGTAAACGGATTAAAGGAGAAGGGAAGCCATCTCTCTCCTCAGGAAAAAGATATGCTGCCGGATGTCTATGGATATACGATACCTCAGAATGCCTGCAGCGACATGCGGAAGCTTCTGGCAGGCGGAAATTATGAATCTCTGAGTGAGTTGTATAAGAGCCGCTATAAGAAATTGGTTGATGTCTGTGTACCGGCAGAATATCAGGATGAGTTTTATTTTGCGCTGGATCAGATGAACCAGTATCAGATGACGGCGGGATGGTACCGCAGAAGTCTACGTTCAGACAGTTATGAGCCCTTTGCGGAGCAGAGTGTGAAGACGCTGCGGGCATATGCAAGACTTGATTTTTACGGAGTTTCTCTTGCAAAGATTCTGACCGGGAATACAGACCCGGAGACTTACGACCATGCAAGGAATGATTATTTTCCTTACGCGGAGATGCTGGCGGCGAAGATTGACCGGGGAGATGAAGAGTCGATACAGGCAGTAAAAGATATCCTTCTTGGGGAAGGGAATACAGCCATGCTAAGCCATGAGCTGATCAGAAGCATCGTGATGAGCCGAAATGAGGATTTATATGATCTCCTTGGCAGATTCCTTCTGGCGGCAAGACTTCAGGAGGGAGCAAGGCAGGCGGTCTGCGAGACGATGGATGCCGGACGGCCGGAGGCATTCCTGCATTTATTTACGGTTATCGAAGAGAATAATCTCATCCGTTACTCATCTGTGAAGCGTGCGGTATCCACCTGGATCGGTATTTTTAATGAGAAGAGTGTAGATCGGATCTCGGAGAAATTGCTGCGGATGATGGGACGATGCCTGAGGGAACCCGAATTCTGCGAGGAGCAGCTTGCCTCAGAAGATTCTGTCGCTATAAGCTGCGCTCTCTGGGCAAAGGGCTTCTATGACGCGAAGCTCGCAGTCAGAGCTGTACGGGAGCTGATTTCTCACGGCACCAGGCACCAGAAGATGACAGCGTCTTATTTTTGCCTGTCTCTCCAGGAAGAGAGCCTTAAGATGCAGTCGTCAAAAGAAATTATTCTGAACTACCCGGACGACCTGGAGCTTACGGCATGCTTTCTGCCCGGGTTTATGGGATCGGCCAACAGCCATTTTTACCGGCTCGTCAAAGAGGAGGGGAACAATATCTATTCCTTCCGCGGCAGCAAGGTGACAGAGCCAAAGAAGATGGAGCCGGAAGAGATGTTTTCCGAC
>CANODD010000066.1 GCA_947564705.1 uncultured Dorea sp.
TAAAGAAACGTAAATTTCCAAATTTCACAAACAAGAATGCTGGAAGGAGTTACTCCGTAGTAATGTCAATTGAGTTAAACCACTCTACTGACATCATAGAAATAGCATTTTCGAAAAATTTATAGTTATTTACACCTGAGGACTCATGCCATTTAACAAATCCATTATATGTTGCATCCATAATAGATTTTTCAGGGCTATCTGTGAAAGTCACTTCTACATCTGGAGCCCCCCCCATAAACTTTTCTCCGCTGTATAGCATTTTTAACTGATCAAAATAGAGCCAAACATCAGAACCGTCTCCCGGCCAACTAAAACTTGCAGGATCAATCCCATTAGGCTTTATATATTCCTCAATCACTGCATTTTTTATTGATGCCTTAAGTGCTTCAACATCTTCTTCTGTTAGAGCTTGCCTTTCCGGTTCTGCAGTTTCTGTCACCTCTTCTTCGTCCGGCGGTCTATTGGCATCCTCCTGCTCATCCTCTTCTTCCACAGTACTCTCTGTGTTTGAATTGTCTGCACCCTCAGTTTCATCCTTGCCGCTACATGCCTCTGCCATTGCTGTTACCATAACAAATACTAAAAATAAACAAAAAATTCGTTTTTTCATCATAACATCTTCTCCTATTCTGTTGTTTGCTAATTTTTAGGTTCCTTGTTGTTGCGATTTATGAGTATTAATCGGGGTTTTTTACTCATATCGCATGGCATTCTTGTTTGTTATGCTTCACTTACCAATAACTTAGCTATTGCCAATATAATTGGTATTGATTTACATAAATATTCGTTGCTTGTTTCCATAAATGACACATGCCAAGACCTTGCTACAGCCTACTACAATGTTAAATGCCAATAGTATCTATTCCGGTAGATTTGAATTGGGGAAAATCCTCGCTACAACCATCCGTATATCAAATTTGTAACGTTACAGAACAGCAGGGCTCTTAATCTACATTTTACTTGTCGGCACTGATCATGCTTCACTATCGTACAAACAATTCTTTTCAATTTTAACCCCCCCCCCTATATTTTTGTCAATAACAATTCATTCTAAATTTGATTAAATCTGATTATTTAATCATAAAAAATCTTAAAAGCATAAAGTTTTCATATAGTAAACATTTGGTTGCCTCTATATCACTATATCACTCTCTTCCCTCTCTCTAATTACCAGCATTTTAATTTCATATATGTAATATATTGTCGTTGCCGATATTTAAAAAAAACAAATTTATAATAAAGCAAGAATACGGCAATATAGGGGAATAGAATCATCTTAAATCCGGCAACATTGGAAACACTACATAAAATATAGATCCTAAGAACGCCTATACTTCATAACATTTTCCACAAAAGCCAAAAAAATTAGGCTGTCGACAAATGATTCATCGACAGCCTTCAAAAGCTCTATTTACTTTTTAATCAATATTGTCTCTAAAATTCAGACTAAACTTTTTATAATAATTCGTAATATTTATATCTAAAGAATCATTGACTTCCTCTGCTGTTTGATTTTCATAAGTTATTCTCCATCCTTCATAATCAAAAATGTCACTATGTTTTGACATGTCCATCCTAAAATCATCATATGGGAATTCCTTTTTCTCATAAAATTCTCCTTTTGCCAAATCATCTTGTATACTTTTCTTCATATTATATATCGCATATAACCTCTCTACATCCCAAAGAAGTAATTTGTGTTCATCGATTGACATTTCTTCGCAATCTATACCATAAGCCTCGAACGCCCTAATAATATTACAATAATAATACTCGTCCGCCCCTAATCTTATTTTATATAATAACTGGACTTTTTGCTTACTGGTTTCTAAATCCAGAAAATTGTCTGGATATTCTTCTAGTGCTTTTTCTATTTTTTCTGTGATTTCTTTCACTTCTTCAGGATCATATTTACTTTTCAAAAAATTATACGATTCTACATTATCAGACATCTCATTCATTCTGTCTTTAATCTCTGTAAGATCACTATAAATAATGACAGTACTTTCATCAATCTCTGTCTTTTTTGAATCTGATTCAAAATAGTCTATCAAATGTGTTATGTAAATCATCGGTGAACTTTTAATAACAGGTACTATAAATAATATCAAAAGATTTATTCCACTCAATATAATAATCAGATTCTTTTTCCACTTACTCTTATTATTTTGGTAACTCAAGACAAATATACAGTCTGCCACAATACATATAATAAATATCATTTTAATAATTACATTGGATATAACTTCTGACAAAATAGCCGATATCAGGGTAACTATAACAGTAACGACGATACCCCAATCTTCTCTTTTCATAATCAAATCCCCCTTCTCTAATCCTTTGACCTATTATTATATATTTTCTCCCATTTTTTGACAATATTCTCCAAACATATCCAGTCGTTTAATCGACATAACCGGAAAATAAAACTAATATTTTCCAAGGAATCTTCTTGAATTACATAAGTTTTCATTCTCTTAAGTGTTTATATTACAAAATACTTCGAGAAAGGATACCAAAATGAACTTATTACAAGAATGGCAGCAAGAGCTTATAAACAATCAAACTCTTCAAAATAACCTAATCACCTTTATAAACCAATATGGCATATCCGAGATAGCCCATGCCTTACAACTCTACTCATCTCTGCATCATGAATATCTCTGCAAAACCAAATCCTCCATATCAAAATTTGATGTGTATAATATATACTACCTGAAAATCCAGGAACACCATATATCAATACATACACATCATGGAACATATTTGAAACACGGAACATTGGCGAAAGAATTGAAATTTTTATCTCCTTACGGATTTATCAAATGTAATCAAAGCTGCATTGTTTCACTAAACAAAATCCGCACTATACAACATAAGGATATTACTCTAATCAATAACGAAACGCTACACATGAGCCGAAGCTATGCCACTAAAGTTATTCTGGCTTATTCTCAATACAATTCCGCCAAATTAAAACCTAAAAAAATAAGGACTTAACCAAGATATCTTCATCTCAGCTATGTCCTTTTGCCTTCTAATCATGCATTTATCCGCACTGCTCCAATCAATTCCCGAACATCCTCCATATGATTCTGTCTTAGATATTCTTCTATACCTTCCACGATCTCCACCGTCACAGCCGGATTATGGAAATTCGCCGTCCCTACCGACACCGCGCTTGCCCCTGCAAGCATCATCTCTATGGCGTCCTCGGCGCCGGCGATCCCTCCCATACCTATAATCGGAAGCTTCACCGCCTGGGCGGCCTGATATACCATGCGTACCGCAATCGGATGAATCGCCGGTCCCGAGACTCCTCCGGTCTGATTGGCAAGTACAAACGTCCTTCTGTGGATATCAATCTTCATTCCGGTCAGCGTATTAATCAGGGAAACTGCATCCGCGCCTCCCGCCTCCACCGCCTTTGCCATCTCGGCAATATCCGTCACATTCGGGCTCAGTTTCATGATCACCGGCTGTTTTGCAAACTTCTTAACCGCCCTGGTAATGTCCTCCGCTGCTTTCGGATTCTGACCGAAAGCAATGCCGCCTTCCTTCACATTCGGACAGGAAATGTTGATCTCCAACATATCCACCTCTTCATCTGCGAGTCTCTCCGCGACCTCACAGTAATCCTCCGGGGACTTTCCGCATACATTTACGATGATCTTCGTATCAAACTGCTTAAGAAACGGAATATCTCTCTTGCAGAACAACTCAATCCCCGGATTCTGCAATCCGATAGCATTCATCATACCCCCGCAGATTTCTGCAACTCTCGGAGTCGGATTCCCCGGCCAGGGAACGTTGGCGACTCCCTTCGTCGTAACCGCGCCCAGTCTGTTAAGATCAACAAAATCCGCATATTCCGCGCCGGAACCGAATGTCCCGGACGCCACCGTTACCGGATTCTTCCACTCTACTCCCGCTATATTCACTTTCATATTCATCTAAAGCTCCACCTCCGCTGCCAGGAACACCGGCCCGTCTTTGCAGATACGCCTGTTATGCACGTTGCTGTGCTGATCTTTTTCAACGGTTTTACAGACGCACCCGAGACATGCTCCGATCCCGCATGCCATCCGCTCCTCCATCGACACGTAACACACAATATCTTTTTCTTCGGCATATGCCTTGACTGCGCGCAGCATCGGAGTCGGACCGCAGGCATAGATGATATCCGCCTCTAACGCGTTCTCTCTGACCGCGTCCAGTACATTTCCCATCGTTCCCACACTTCCGTCTTCCGTGGAAATATAAAGTGTTCCGTTCTTCTCGAATTCTTCTTTCAAAAACGTATGCTTATCTCGATACCCCACCACAATCTGCTTCTTCTCACACACTATCTGCTTCGCCAGCTCCAGGAGCGGAGGCACACCGATCCCTCCGCCAATTAGAAATACCTTCTTACCCTGCGCTTTTTCAAGCGGAAATCCATTTCCCAAAGGACCGATGACCGGAACCGTATCCCCTTTGCGAAGTCTCGAAAACTGTTCCGTCCCCGTATGCTTTCCAGTCACCCGGTAGACTACCCGAAGATTCCCTTCTTTCCTGTTCATCTCACAGATACTGATGGGTCTTGGGAGCAGTCTGCTATCATCACTCGTATAGATAGAAATAAACTGTCCCGGCGCTGCGCTCAAAGCAGCCTCCGTGTGTATCCACATACTGAAGATTCCTT
Source organism: uncultured Dorea sp. (assembly GCA_947564705.1). Lineage (GTDB taxonomy): Bacteria > Bacillota > Clostridia > Lachnospirales > Lachnospiraceae > Sporofaciens. The sequence continues at coordinate 4,688 of CANODD010000066.1, forward strand.
CCGCAAGCTCCTCCTGTGATACTACGACCGCATTCTCTTTTCTTTTTCTGACTATATCCTTCTCTTTTTCTCTTCTCTCTTCTGCCATGCCGTCTCCTATATCTTATCTTCATCCGGCGGTTAACAACCTTCAAAAGGCGTCTACCGATTCTCAAGCGCTTCTTTTATATCAGTTACCATATCTTCTACCGCCGCCCGGGACGCCTCGGCAAATGCTTCTTCGCCATATTTCGCATATTTCTCCTGCTTATACGCCGCGATGATTCCCCGCGAGGAATTCACAATCGCCCCCAGTCCGTCCTCGTTGAAGAAATGAACCAGATCCTTTCCTTTTCCTCCCTGAGCGCCGTAGCCCGGAACAAGGATATACGCTTTCGGCATAATCTTACGGAGGACCTTTCCCATCTCCGGATAAGTAGCCCCCACTACCGCGCCTACATAACTATAAGTTTCTCCCATAAGTTCTTCGCCCCAGGCGGCAACCTTCTCTCCCACCAACTCATACAACGGTCTCCCGTCGATCAATCGGTCCTGGAACTCTCCGCTGGACGGGTTCGAGGTCTTTACCAGAATGAATATGCCTTTTTTCTCTTCCTTACATACCTTCAGAAACGGATTCACACCGTCCGACCCCAGATACGGATTCACTGTCGCAAAATCCTCGCCAAAAGGCACGTAGGATTCACTTCCCACCTGCACCCTTCCCAGGTGCCCTACGGCATATGCGGCCGACGTAGAACCGATGTCGCCGCGCTTCACATCACCAATCACCGCCAGTCCCTTTTCTTTACAATAATCCACCGTCTTTTTAAACGCCGTAAGTCCCGGTATCCCAAACTGCTCATACATGGCAATCTGCGGTTTTACCGCCGGAATCAGGTCAAAGGTATGATCCACGATCTCCTTATTAAATTGCCATACAGCCTCCGCCGCCCCTTCAAGAGTCTCCCCGTATTCTTCAAAAGCTTTCTTCTGAATATGCTCCGGCACATAGCCAAGCATGGGATCAAGTCCGACTACGATCGGAGCCCCCGTCTTCTTTATATTCGTAACTAACTGATTAATCATAATTTTTTTATCTCCTCCCGGTCCGCCGGACCATAGACTACTTTGCCGTCCACTATCGTATACACGACCTCTCCTGATACCTCATATCCTCCAAAAGGCGTATTCTTCCCTTTCGACACAAATGTATCCGGATCAATCTTATAATTCTTCTGGGGATCAAAGATCGTAATATCTGCAGCTTTACCCTCGGAGATGCTGCCTCTGTCTGTAAGGCCAAGAATCCTTGCCGGATTACTGCTCATCTTCTCCGCCATATCCATCATGCTCAAAATTCCGGTCTTTACAAGAGAAGTATAGGTAAGTGCCGCCGAAGTCTCGAGCCCCACGATCCCGAACGCCGCCTGTGCCATAGACTTGTCCTTCTCTTCCCTGGAATGCGGCGCATGATCTGTGGCGATCACATCCATCACACCCTCCTTAAGCCCCTGGCGCAGCGCTTCTACATCTGCTCTGCTTCGAAGCGGAGGATTCATCTTATATCGTCCGTTATCCTCCTTGATGTCATCTGAACTAAGGATAAAATGATGCGGGCACACCTCAGCAGTCACTAAAATCCCTTCCTCTTTCGCAAGACGCACCATCTTCACGCTGTCTGCAGTTGAACAATGACATAGATGAAGCCTTACCCCCGTCTCCTTTGCCAGCAGGATATCCCTTGCTACAATTACATCTTCTACAGAATTCGTAATCCCTCTAAGTCCGAGGCGCTTCGCATTCTCATCCGCATTCATCACACCCTGCTCCACCATAGTCCGATCTTCGCAATGTGCAAACACTGAGATCCCGTTCTCCTTTGCCGCCTTCATTCCCAGCCGATATAAGGACGCATCCATCACCGATTTACCGTCTTCGCTGACGGCATGACATCCTGCCTCCGCCATTCCGCGGATATCCGCCAATTCCTTTCCTTCCTGCCCCCTGGTGACCGCCCCAAGCTGGATGACGTGTGCCGGAGATTCTTCCTTCGCCCGGTCATGCACTCTTTGCACCTTCTCCTTTGTATCCGTCGCAGGCTTTGTATTCGGCATAGCGCATACTGTCGTCACACCGCCTTTTACAGCGGCTCTGCCTCCCGTCTCCAATGTCTCCTTATATTCCAATCCCGGATCTCTCAGATGCACATGAAGGTCGATAAATCCTGGCAGCACATAATATCCTCTCGCATCGATCACACGGTCCGCATCCGAGTCAATATGCTCTTCAACCGCCGTAATCCTGTCTCCCTCCACAAGTACGTCATAACATCCGTCTCTTTTGCCAAGCGGATCGACCACATGTCCGTTCTGAATTAATATCGTCATATCCCCATCCTTTCCGCACCTCATACCAATGCCCCTGTTTCATTCTACATTGTATCTTATTCTATCATATGAACCCCAAAAAGGGAATGCCAAATAGCATTCCCTTTATCATTACTTTTCATACTCGCATCGGCAAACACTGGCGTTAGATTCAGAACTTCTCTTTTAAAACTTCCATCGCCTTATCCAACTGATTATCTGCTTCCGGATTCTCTTTATTTTCTTCGTATTCTACTTCCACGTCCGGAGTAATCCCCTTACCGTCAATATTCCTTCCCTTCGGTGTAAAATACTCTGCAATCGTAAGTTTCACACTGGTGCCGTCCTTCATGGGATAGATCTGCTGCACCACGCCTTTTCCGTAAGACTGAGTACCGACGATTTCCCCGATCCCGTAATCCTGGACGGCTCCTGCATAGATCTCCGAAGCGCTGGCGCTGTTGCCGTTCATCAACACAACCAGCGGCAGCCGGAACTGCTTCTCTTCATCGGACTTTTTCTCGTCTCTGTTCCCTTCTTTGTCCTCCGTATAGACAATGAGTCCTTCCGGAAGCATCAGATCCAACATATCACATACTGTATCCAAATTCCCGCCAGGATTATTCCGAAGGTCTACGATTAATCCCTCCATTCCCTGATTCTCAAGGTCCGCCAATGCTTCTTTATACTGTTCATACGTCACAATGTCAAACTCCGAAACCGCCACATAGCCGATCCCGCCGCTCTTCATCTCGTGTTTGACCGTCTGGACCTGTACCGTATTCCTCACTGCCGTCACTGTAACCTCTTCCATGGCGTCGCCGCGCAGAACCGTCAGCCGGACCTCTGTACCTTTTTCCCCTTTGATATGAGATACTACTTCCGTCAGATCCTCGCCCGTTACTTCTGTTTCCTCAACCTTATATAAGATATCGTCCGCTTTAAGCCCTGCTTCCATGGCGGGTGAATCCTCATAAATCTGCACCAGAGTAATAATGCCGGTATCCGTATCCCGAGTCAGCACTGCGCCAATCCCACAGTACTCCCCTTCATTGGATTCCATCAGACTCTTCGTCTCTTCTTCGTCATAATAGACCGAATACGGATCATCCAACCCGCTTATGAGTCCTTTGTACAGTCCCTCCTCCAACTTGGAGTCGTCCACGTCGCCCAGATATTTGGCGTCAATAAGTTCCTTCAACCCCGATATCTTACGCTTCACATCCTCCGAAGAAGCCTTTCCGCCCGAATTTGTTCCATAAGCCCGAAGTCCGCAGGACATAAGTCCTGCACTCAGCAATATAGCGAGGGCGCCGCAAAGCGCCCCCCGCAAAAAACTTTTCTTATCCTTCATCTGTTCCCAATCCTTTACTTACAGATAATTTCGCGGATTCGTCGGGGTACCGTTCACCATCACCTGGAAGTGGAGATGCGGTCCGGTGGAATTTCCCGTCGTTCCTACCGCGCCGATATTCTGTCCTTTACTAACCTGCTGTCCCGCGCTTACATACATCGCATGACAATGCATGTAATAGGTCTGCAGTCCGTTTCCATGGTTAATTACGATCAGATTTCCCGCATTACCGCTATAAGCGGCAGAAGTCACCGTACCGCCGGCAGCCGCATAGATCGGCGTACCCGTCGGCGCTGCAAAGTCCATCCCCTTATGGTTCGTGCTTGCTCCCGGAAGAGGTTGTGCCCGCCATCCAAACTCACTGGAAATATATGTCATCCCGGGGCACGGATGTGTGAAGGTCCCGTTCCCCGACACCACCGGAGCGCCTGCGGAAGAAGAACTTCCGGAACTTGCGTTTGCCGCGGCAGCCGCTGCCGCAGCGGCTGCGCGCGCCATCTCCTCCTGCTTACGTTTTGCCGCTTCCGCCGCTTCCTTTAACTTTTTCAGCTTATCCTTCGTCGCTCCCAGGTCGCTGCTGATCTTCTCAATCTCTTCTTTCTTACTCTCCATCAGCTCGTTCAGATGATCCTGCTTGGCGATCAGATCATCCTGCATAGCCTCAAGTTCTTCATACTCCTTCTTAAGAGTCTTTTCCTGTTCTTGTACCGCCTTTACAATCTCCTGAAACTCTACCAGCATATCTCTGTCATATTCAGAAATCGTAGAAATATATTCTGCGTTATTCAGAAATTCTCCAATACTCTTGGATTCACAGAGGATCTCTATAAACTGAGAATTACCATTCTCATACATATACTTAATTCGCTTTTTCATGCTCTCATACTGGTCGTTCTCATCGACCTTAGCCTGAATCAGCTCTTCTTCTTTTGCACTGATCTCGGATTCCTTTGCGTCGATCTTCTCTTTCGTCTTATCCATCTCCGCAACAATATCGTTCAGTTGTTTCTCCAGAGAATTCTTCTCGTTCTCCGCATCTTTTTTCTTCTTCTCTAATTCTTCTGCCTGTTTCTGAGTCTGATCGATCTCTGAAGCCTGCGCCTGCACCGTCATTCCAAAGCAGAGCGCTATCATCAGTAAGAGGCTGATTATCCTTTTTCTCAGTATCATATGTATCCTCCCACTATATTATACCTTCAAATGCTTACGAATCGTAAAGAAACTTCCCACAAAACCAATTCCAACTCCAAGTGCGATCCCCACCGGAAGCAGCGTCCTATAGACATCCAGTACCGGAAGAAATTCCATAATATTATTCAGCAGGCTAAATTTTGACATAATATATGAAATAGCCTTATCATACATAAAATATAGCAAAACCAGCGGAATCAAAGCGCCCACTATTCCGATCAGAAGCCCCTCGATCACAAAAGGCGCCCGGACAAATCCATCCTTTGCCCCTATGTATTTCATAATCGCAATCTCTTCTCGCCTTACCGTGATGCCCATCGTAACCGTATTACTGATCAGAAAGATAGATACACCGAGCAGAATTGCAATAATCGTAACGGACACGTATCCAACCAGCTTATTGACACTTGTCAGTGTCTTAGCGACGATATCCGACTTATTCACTTTACGCACGCCTTCCAAACTCTGTGCAAATTCTACTACGCTCTTCTGCTTCGACACGTCCTCCATGTACACTTCATAGTTGTCGGAATTACGGAGCGGATTATCCGTCTTAAATCCGTCTGCAAGATCCTTGGAATCGCCAAAATAATCATCTTTGAAACTCTCCCAGGCTTCTTCCGCACTGACATAATTCACACTCAGGACTCCGTCCGCCTCGGCAAGCTGCTTTCCGATTCTGTCCTTCGCCGCCTGAGTCGCGCTTTCATCAAAAAGAACGGTAATCGCCACACCCTCTTCTGCTTTCTCGACAATATGGCTGAAATTCACCACAATTGAATAAAAGAGCCCGAACAGGAAGATACATGCCGCCATGGTCGCTATAGACGCCATAGAAAACATCTTATTTCTTCCTATGTTCTTTACACCTTGTTTCATCGAATATCCAAATGTACTAATTCTCATTCTTGTACCCACCTTTTTTCTCGTCGCTTACGATGACTCCCTTTTTCATCGTAACAACTCGCTTCTTCATTGCGTTTACAATCTCCTGGTTATGTGTAACAACCAACACGGTCGTACCTCTGTCGTTCGCCTCCTCCAAAAGCTTCATAATTTCCCATGAATTCGTCGGGTCCAAATTACCGGTCGGCTCATCCGCCAGCAGGATCGCAGGCTCGTTCACGATCGCCCTGGCAATCGCTACCCTCTGCTGCTCGCCTCCCGACAACTCCTTCGGAAATGATTTATACTTCTGGGCCAGCCCGACAAGAGACAGAGCCGCCGGTACTTTCTTCTTGATGATTCTTGTCGGCGTCTCTGTTACACGCTGCGCAAATGCAATATTATCATAAATATTCCGATCTTTCAAGAGACGGAAATCTTGAAATACTACCCCGATTCCCCTTCGATACATCGGAATCTTCCTGTGTTTCATTCGATTCAGGTTCTGTCCGTTTACAACGATCGAGCCTGATGTCGGTTCTAACTCTTTCATAATCAGATGGATCAATGTAGACTTCCCTGATCCGCTGTCACCTACAATAAATACGAATTCACCCTGATCGATCTTAAGATTAATTCCGTTCAGGGCGGCAACCCCTTTTGAGTACTCTTTTGTCACTTCTTTTAATTCAATCATACTTTCCTCCTGATTATTAATACTCCATTGATTCCATATACTTCATATACTTTACAACCATAAGAGCTATCTTAAAAGTAATGGCATCCTCAAATACACGGAGATCCAGCCCCGTACTTTTCTGAAGCTTATCCAGCCGGTACACCAGAGTGTTCCGGTGAATATACAATTGTCTGGACGTCTCGGATACATTCAGATTATTCTCAAAGAATTTATTGATCGTAGTCAACGTCTCTTCATCGAAATCATCCGGCGATTTCCCCTCAAAAATCTCACGGATAAACATCTTACAAAGCGGAATAGGAAGCTGATAGATCAGACGCCCGATCCCCAACGTACTGTACGCAATCACATTCCTCTCACCAAAGAAAATCTTTCCCACATCCAATGCAAGTTTCGCTTCCTTGTAAGATTTAGACACTTCTTTGATATCGTTAACAACCGTCCCATAAGCAACCAGCGCGTCTTCCTCACCGTCCTCTGCCAAAAGCGCATAGATATTGCGGGCGGTTTTCTCCAATTCCTCATGACCGTCTGTCGAATCCAACTCTTTTACAACAATAATATTCTTCTCATCAACAGCCGTGACAAAATCTTTCGCACGATTGCCCAGAAGATTACGCACATTATCAATAGCATTACTGTCTTTCTCATGCTGGGTCTCTATAATAAAGATAACACGTCTGAACTCCAGTCACTTAGGCATCTCGTATGCCGTCTTCTGCTTGA
>CANODD010000067.1 GCA_947564705.1 uncultured Dorea sp.
AAAATTAAAAAAGCTCCTTGCTTTACAGAATCGCGCACCGTCACCTTCTTCCCGTCCACGAAGATCCGCCCCTCCGTCACATCCGTCTCTTTCGTAAGAAGCTTGATCAGCGTCGATTTTCCGGAACCGCTCTCTCCGGTCACAAACAGAAATTCTCCGTGTTCTACATGGAGAGAGAACTTATCGAAAACTACCGATGAGGTATAACTCTTTGTTACATTTTCCAGAATAATCATGCTGCCACCTCGGAATCCCTTCTGTACTTAAAAACTACTCTTCGATCTCCAGGATATCTATGAATCCTGTCATCTCGAATACTTCCATCACCATATCTCCCACATTCTTAAGGAGCATATGGCCTCCTTTTGCATTCGCTGTTTTCTGCCCGATCATCAGGGCGCGCAGTCCCGCGCTTGCTATGTAAGCAACCTTCTGGAAATCCAGTTCGATCATCTTCATCTTCTGGAATGCCAGAAGGATGGCGTTCTGAAGCTGTGAGCTGTTCGTCGCGTCGATTCTTCCCGAAATATCCAGGACAATCTTATCACTCTGCTTTTTTTCTTTAATTTCCATGTTCTGTTTCTCCTTTTCTTTACTTATAGACTCTTTTTTATTAATGAAGGAATAGACCTTTCATCCTTAACTGTTGTATCCCGGCCTCTGTCTTCACCGAGAACCGCATTGGCGTCCAGTACCTTCCTGCGGTCCAGATACGCCGTTTCCTCCTGCCAGAGCCTTGCATTGGTATCCAGGTAACAGTACGTATCCATATGACTCTTCTGGTCTAAGAAAACCAGATGCAGCTCACACCGGACCGGAATAAACTGCTGCAGCAGGAAATAAAGCTGGGACCGCTTATTTTCCTCCACGTAATTACGAATCAGCATCGTCACGCAGTACGCATGGTTCCCGTACAGGCGGTCATAATTCTTATCCTCCGAGCTTGCGGCATGCTCCTTTAGGATATTCCTTTCCAGGATCACCGCCTTCTCACCAAGGATGATCTCCGTCAGACGTTCCAGGGATTTTCTCGTCCCTTTCCATTTATTCAGCTTATGGATCTCCTTTACGAATGTACGAAGCTTCTCTCCCGTCAGGAAATTCCCCTTGATGTCCACGCCCATCCACTCTGCAAAGAGACACAGAAGCTCATCTCCTGCCGTATCGAGATCAAGCACTTCATCCACCGTATCGATCTGATACTGGAAATCGTTATATATACTGGAAAATACAGAAAGATACCGATGAAAAAAACCGTTCCATTCCCGGTAAACTTCCGGAAATGCATTCATAAAATTATCTCCCGGCAGAACCATACACAGATCCCGGATGATTCCCTTTCCGTCTCCCCTCACCTCCACACAGATCCATAAGTATCTTCCTTTTAAGCCGTACATCAGCACATCTTCCTGATTCACATACGAAACTGCCTCTGCCTTTGCGAATAGAGCAAGTTTTGTCTTCGGATCAATCTTTGGATCTTTCAGGAACTCGTCGATCCCGGTAATCTCACCCTTTCTTTCGAAGACCTTCTGATTCGCTGCAAACGCGCGTATCACAAACGCCATATTAGCGGACATGGAGAACCTTCCCTTAAGCCGCCCCCATCGGTTATCTTCCTCCACCCCGTCCAGACACCCCAGAAACATATATCTGTATTCCGGCGACGGGATGATCTTAAGCTCCCCCTTCGGCGTCAATTCCATTCCTCTCAGGCAGGCTCCCAGAAGTCTGTTTGACCGGATCGAATAATTTCTCACATAATTCAAAACTCACCGTCTCCTTCCCCGCGCCGTCCGCACCGGCAGCGCACTGCACCTGTTCTAATATACCCCTGGCTGTCCGGCATGGACGTCCAGATAAAAATTCCCCGGGTAACAGAGACAGTCCCTGCCCGGATAGATATCCATCCCTTCCACCGAAGCCAGCTTCTGATTCTGCGGAAAGATCATCAGGCTCTGTATGGACGCGATACACTCCAGGCGTTCCAGATCATAAAAAAGCGCTTCGAATCTCAGTACATCCCCGAAATTCTGCTCTCCGGCGCGGTAGTCCAGATGGCGCCTAAGAACCGACTCTATCTCATCCATATAGCGCTCATAATGACGTTTGACATAGATCACTCCCCTGACGTCAATTCCCACATACCGCGGTCCTGCAAACCGGATCCTGGTCGTCAGAAGCCGTCTCGGCTCAAAATATCTCTCCAGCATGGTTTTATACAGCGGCGTCAATCTGGGAAAAGGCTTCTTTGACCATGGCTTTATCACGACCAGCACCTCATTCTTCTCATAATCCATGACCGCACGCACCTTTTGGATACAAAGCCCTGATATCTTACGCACCATGTCCTCGTAGTCCCCGGCACAGATGGCCGTCTTCGGTCCTTTCATCTCTTCATGGAATCTTCTGGCCGCCATTTCCAAAGACTCTTTCAGCCTTCCTCCCCATCCCGGCGCCGGATTCGAAAATGTCAGCTCCCCAAACGCCCCTTTCGCGGTAAAACGGCTGTTCTCCCTGACATTGCCGTTCTCCCCCTGATAGGTAGACAGATTCGCAAGGAACAATCTTGCTTCGATATAGCCCCCTGCGTCCAATATCCGGATCTTACCTTCCGATTCCAGAAGCTCATATCTTAACTCGCCTTCCTCCGTCCTGTTCGGCTTAACGAAATCATAACAGAATTCTCCGTCTTCGCCCTTCCGTCTTGCCAGCAGACAGAAATGATCCGGCACGATCTGCTCCGCCGGAAGATCTATCTCCTGCATATCGTAGCCGTATACCGTCCCCAGGTCATAGCGCTGCATCATTTCCTCGTTATATATCACGACCCGTACCGCATCCTTCACCCGGTGGGGCCCATACCGGAATCTTAATTTATCGAATTGAAGAGTCACCTGATTCTCGTCTTGCTTCAACACTTCATAATAACGGCCTTCTCTGCGGATGCCGTCATACCGCTCATACCTGCGGTAAGCTCTTCCTTCTCCTTCCCGGCAGAATACCCGGAAATAACCGTCTTCCAGAAGATTACAGTTGACCTCGATTTCTCTGTTCTTTTTAAAGCTCTTTACAACACAGCTCGTCTCGCGCTGATATGCCTCAAGAAGGAATCCGTGTACGGCCAGAATCTCCGGCGCGATATCATAATCCGCCTGCCGAAGTATCCCCCGGATACAGTATCCTTCCCGCGGCAGTTCCGTATAGACGGCAGGTTCCCTAACCCCTGTGAACACCAATTCGCCGTCCGTCAGGAACGCGCCTGTCCGGTCTCTGCACCGGATATCTTTGAAGCCCTCTTTCGTATAACACTGCCAGGAGACGGACGCGAACCGGTTATTCACAGATTCTACAAAATCATTTCTGTAAGGTACTTTGACAATATGAACATAGAAATGCAGTTCCGTATCTTCCGGGAGAGAATCCATGATAAAATATATCCCGTTGCCCGCCTTTGGATTCTTTCCGAATATCCTTACGCTTAAAGGCGCCTCTCTGGCAAGGAGCACTTCCCCGTCGAGAATCTCTCCCGCGTCCGTCCCATAGACGCCGGTCAGATGACAGTCCCCCACTCTGCCCGGCTTTTGCGCTTCAAAGACAGTCTCCCCTACGCAGAACTGCTGATCCGCCGGGAATATCACCGGCGCCTTAAGATTCTTCGGTTCTAATAATACTCTCGCGCATTTCCCCGGATACTGGGTAATACCGGCAAGTTTTAAAAGCTTCTTCTGTACATCGGGATTCGTCTCGTCCATCTGAGTCTGCTGCAGCACATGAAACGCGGTAAAGTTCTCCAGTATCGTTATGCCGGGGTCTGACGGATTAAAGTTCGTCCATTCCGAAGAATACATCGGAATCTTCTGCACGGCCTCTTCCATCCATTCCTCAAACGTCTTATCCGCCTGCTTTCTCATGTCTAACATGGCTTTCCTCCTACGATAAAATATGTACCTTGTGCCGTCCGCTTCTGCACACGAAGAAAGGCGATCCTGGAATCTTATCTATCTCTTTCTCACAGATCCCCTGGCTGTCACGGTATCTCCCGGTGATCATACTATTCAGAATAATCATATTGCTCTTTGCTGCATGCAGTTTCATCAAGATCTGGGACGGCTTAGGCAGTTCTCCGATCTCCCAGCCTGCATGAGATTCATCCGTAACCGGATTCAGGAAATCCTCGAGAATTTCTGTAACTTTTCCCTGAATCTCAAAACTTTCCTCCGGCTTCTTACTCCTTACCCACAGCTCCACGGCAATCTCCACAGGAGTCGGCTGCACAATGGTAAGCTTATCTTCCTCAATGGTCATCTCACAGCGGGAATACAGACAGGCCCTGATACTTTCCGCCTCACGGGCAAAGGAACGGGACCCTTCCGTAAAATCCTTCATCAACACTACGAGACAGATGTGCTCCGGGGTCATAGTCCCCTTCGGCGTCTTCCCGATTATACAGGATACCTTATCGATATTTTCCGAACACGCTTTCAGTTCACGCACATAATCCGTCTTCGTCAACAGCCTCCTGCGGCTGCTTGTAAGGCTTGCTCCTCTTAAAAGCGCCGCGCCGACACTCTCCTGATCGGTCCCTCCGAACGCCGCAAGAGGGTTAAAGAACTCGCCGTAGAAACGGATTCCCGATACAAAATCCGTAATCGTTCCTGCAGGTACATTTCCCAGATTCCCGTCAGAAACTCTGACCGCCGCCGTAAAAGCCACATTGCCCGTCACTTTCGGGATCTTTACATGCACCCCGTCTCCGAACTTTACCTCTCCCCGGGTCCGGTCCAGAATATAATGCCCGTCCTGGGGACCCGAATTTTCAAAATCCTCCACTTCTTCCCATCTCACATAGAAATCCTGGATATTTCCCCACAGGTCATACTCGGCCCGTACTTTTTCCGGAAGTTCCCTTAACATCTCCTCCATCTTATCCTGGGTATGGCAGTCTCTTTCATTGACCCAGATGTCGGCGTCTACGATATTCCGATCAGACAGAAGGTATGCCATATTGGGCCGTATCTGCTCTACATAATAATCTTCTTTCAGCGACTCTACGTTCTGAACCATTACTCCGTTAGGGCATACCTGCTTCAACATCGCCCGGAAAGGGGTATAACCGCAGGAAGGCTCTTCTTCTATGATCCTGATCCAGTATTTACAGACGCCCTCCCTCTTAAGCCTTCCCAGGTCGTCCGGAGGAAGGAAGCTTACGATGCCCGTATTCAGGAACCCCTTCGTACCGTCAAGAACCCTCATCCTGTTAAAACCATGTCTCGTAGAATACTCGAATACCAGATTCGTTCCCTGAAAGCCCGTATCACGGGCAAATTCAAAATACAGATTCACGGGGCCGTATTCAAACTTCTCTTCAAATCCCAGGTACAGCGCGTTCCGCCTGTGTCCGGAGACGCTGAAAGCAGTTATAGGCTCTCTCTTTCGAAACTCTTCCGTAAGCTCCATCCTCTGTGTTCCATAGAGCTTCTCAAGACGGAGGGGCCGTTCGTATTTTCCCTCATAGCTATAGCTGATCTCGAAATTCTCCACCACCGGAAATGTATGGTTACACGGAAGAAGATAACAGTTATCCGCCTTCATAAGCCGCATGCGGATACATCTTCCCTCATAAGACCCGATCTGGGAAGGCGCCCAGTCCCCGGGGCATAAGAATCGTATCTCATGCTCTCCCGGCTTACAGGACGCAAAGATTCCCGTATAATCCTGCTCGCAGACGAGACGTTTCCATCCCGTTCCGTTAAAATACTCGATCGCAATCTCCTCCGCGTAAGCTTCCGCAGGCTGCGGTTTGATCTGAACCGGCGGTTTTCTCTTGATGATCCTCAGATCCTTCTCCTCTTCCGTAGGATTCAGTCCCACGGTATGCACCGGAAACTGCATGTGAAAATGCATCCGTATCACAGAGTTTCCCTTAGAAAAATAACTGTCGTCCCCGACATAGAACTCACTGAAAAGCTGCAGCGTATCCCCGAAGGGCAGGAATCTCTCTACTGCCGAATCCGTGATCCCGTTTCCCGCAAAAGACGCCGCATGCGCTTCTCCCGATGAAGATACCAGTATCTCATCCAGCACGATACTCTCTTTTAAAGGTCCTGCCGCCTCGATGGCAAGGAGAGGGCTCTTTGGATACTTCCGCCCGATCACGAGGGTATCCGACAGAAGTTCCACCTCTTCGGCCTCCGCCATCCCCTCCTCTGCAGGATAGAGAATCCGGAACTCCTTATTCACTATCTTTTCCGCCAGGTTCCTCCGTCCGATCAGCTTCATATAGATCTTGTCGTTCTTCGGATCAAAGATCTGTTCATGAGAAAGTATCAGGGCATTCTTCTCTATTCCTTTTTCCGGGAACACGAACATTTCCTGCTCTTCGAAAGTCTCCTCTCCCACCGGAATATCTCTTTCAAAATAATCCTGACGGGTAAATTCACCGAACACAGGCATGATAACCCCTGTTCTCCCTTCTGCCTGAAAACAGTGGGTCAGCCTGCTGTCTGTTATGTAACAGTCAGAGACCGTCTCAAACACGATATCCCTTTCTTCACCGGAGGCAGACAGCTTAATCCCCTTTTTCAGATATGTCCCGCCAAACGCTTCCTGAACAGGGCGAAACAGCACATACGCCTGGGCCGGATACACCGGTATCAGAGACAGACCGAGCATATTCACAAAATCCATCCGGAACTGCTCTAACTTCCTGTTGAACTTCCCCAGGTTCCACTCTGTCTGTTCCGCAAAGAGAAGCGCAAGAGTGGAACCGATATCCGGATTCTTCTCGTCAAAATGCCATTCCGGCGTATACGCCCCGGCAAGACGGGCAATCTGTCTTCTTATATCCGCCGTCTCTCTTTCATCCAGTTTAAATTGTCCGGATTCCATCGGTTTCTTCATATCCTTCCCCTTCTGTATCTGCATTCAAATAGAACGGAAATACCATGCTGTCTTTCTTGTGGTTCTCTGTGATTGTATAGGAGATATTTACCATCAGACATCCCTGTCCCTTAAGAGGTTCTATCCCGATCTCCACATCCGAGACCCTCGGCTCCTGGGTCAGGATATCCGCCCGTATATCTCTCTTCATCATCGAGAGCATCGTATCCGACATATCCATAAACGTGTATTCCACAATAGTACTGCCGAAGGACGGTCTGACCATGCGCTCTGTCTTCTGTGTCATCAGAATCAGATAGATGGATTCTTTAACCGACTGCGCCCCCGAAGACACGGCAAATCTCCCTGTTGCCGGGTCCGTCCGAAGCGGAAATTTCATTCCGCTTCCTAAAAATTCCTTCTCGGCCATACACATACCCTCCCCTTTATTCCTTACTCCTATCCTACTTTTACCAGGCTTCCTTCCACCGCCGTCTGTCCGCTGCTGGTAAGCTTCGCCTGGCTGCCTCCCTCGAGAGTCAGCCCGGCGGACGCTTTCAGGCTTCCGTTTCCGTTTGCCTCCATCTTTATCGCCTTATTCGCTTTCACCTGAAGCGTATTGCAGTTCACATTCACCGTTCCGTTCTCACCGTTCATGGTGATCTCTATACTGTCTCCCACCTTGATCGTCAGCTTCTTCTCCGAAGTCACTTCCATCTTTCCGTCTTCCGTCTTTATTACAATCGCGTTTTTCTTATCTTTATCGCTGATGGTAATCCGCTTTTTATCATTATCCAGCTCTATCCTGTGCAGTTCTTTTGCCGTCTGGATCATGATCTTGTCTTTTTCCCCGTCCTCATTGTCCTTATTGTCCACGAATGTAATCTCAGAACCGTGCTTCGTCCGGATCCTTTTATATTGATTATCCGCATCGCCCGAGGAAGAGAGGAGTTTAGAATTATCCTTCGGAATACATCCTATGACATAAGGCTTCTCAATATTTCCCTCTTCGAAGGCAAGCACCACCTGGTCTCCGGTTTCCGGGATAAAGTAATGACCCCATTTCTCACCGCCGGAGGGCATGGCCACCCGCGCCCATTTCAGAACATTGGCATTCTCGTCCCTCACCGGAATCTGCACGCAGACCCGTCCGGGCATCTCCTTATCATAGTTCTCCGTCACAATCCCTGTCAGAAGCCCGAAGATCCGGTTCTCTCCCGTCTCCGTCTTCGTTATCTGCTTGGAAGTGATCTCATCCATTATTTCATATAAAGACATCTTTTATCCTCCCGCTCTCCGCTGATTTTTCCGATGCGGTCAGTATACAGACTATCCTGAGACTGCTTTGCGGTTTTCAGGCAATCTGTATAATCACGGCTTAAAATCGATCGCGCAGGTCCTGCCCTCCAGGTATGTCCGGAAACCCTCTCCCTGGCAGATTACATGCCGCACAGTCTGAAGATAGAATAGATTCTCCACCGCCGTCCCAAGCGCCGCGATACGGATATATCTCCCCGGAATCAGCTCCGGAAGCCCGACGCTCTTACAGTCTGCGCTTCCAAACCGGTAGGCTGTCTGCTCCGCCAGAAATTCCGCCCGGTTCTGTGCCTCTGCCTTTGACGCAACCGACGGATCTGTATAGACCTTTACGCTTCCCTTAAGCAGCGCCTTGGCATGGCTTCCCGTCGATATCTTATTCTTTATCTTCTCCTTTGCCTGGATAACCTTTGCCTTTCCGGTATCCATCCCCCTGACCTCCACCTGCTCCACAAGCCCTGTGATATCATAACCGATATCGAATCCGAGAAGTCCCGTTCCCGGTCCTAACTCCATCAGGATCTCCTTATTCTTCCTGGCCTTCCTGAAGTAGACCGTGTCACAGTGGGCGAAAAACTCATAATTATACCGCCTGGCCGCTCTCACCACGAATTCATAGTCGCTTTCATTCAGAACCTCTATGGTCTTCGCGGTGTCTTTCTCCGACGACTGCTTATCCGGTGTATCATCGACCTCCAGCGTCAGCATTCCGTACTGCTGCATCTTATTGTAGGCGGTTCTCGTGAAGACCTCCTTTACGGCGTCGGAGTAATTCTCTGCCTTCAATTGTTTCGCGAATCCGCAGGCCATCATGATTCCCTTCACATCCATCGCCGTCACCCGGACATAAGGCTGCTCCTCATTTTCATAGATGAATTCTGCCCGTGTGATCACACCGATGAATACGGTCCTGGTCTGATCCAGATATCCAAGGCTTATCTCGGTCTTCTGCCCGAGCTGAATGTATTTCTTAAGGTCGTCGAACTCGAATGTGGACGTATATTTTGAAAACACATTGTAGATGCAGAAAGTCGCAATGGACGCCTCGAATCCGCAGGTAAGCTCAACCTCGATATCATTTAAGATCCATGCGTTCTTATTATCCGCAAAGTCCTTATTCCCCACCTTCAATACGGCTACGGGATGCTCAAAATCATGATAAATTTTCTTCAGGTCTCCATATTTGTATGATGCCATATCCTCATCCCTGCCCGTTATTCATTAAGACTCAAAAGCTCCTGGGCACTCTCATACTGCCCTGTGAGAGACTCTTCTTCCTTCTGCTTCCCCGCCAGCTTCTTAAACTTCTTCCAGGCGTCCTTCCAATAAGCTTCCTCTGATGAATTCATCTTATGATCCGAATCTGCCGACGCCTGACGGATGGTCAGTTCGACGCTTGCCTGGATCGGATTGCCCTTCGGCCCGAACATCGTATATCTTGCGCTGACGTCTTCCAGTTCCCCGCCGAAATTCATATCTCCCCATACGAAGATGACCTGCTTTGTCGAGACCTGCATAACCAGAGACAGTAACCCGTCCACCTGCCTTTGTACAAAATTCTCCCGCCCTTCGGCCTTCCTCCTGGTTTCCGGCTGATAAGCTCTCTTCTTTCCCAACGCCTCTTCCATCTCCTGCTGCTTCGTATCGCTAAGGAACGCGTCGTCATTCTCGATCGCTTCGAATAAAAGCTCCACGCTCAATGTTGTCTCCGGCGGAAGCACCGCGCTTTTGCGGGAACCGATACCTGCCTCTCCGGGACCCTCCTCCTCAATCAGCCCTGCCCTGGATGAAAAAGACAGAGACGAGGGATTATACTGAACCGGCATATCATAATACTCGACGGCCTCTTTGGCATTTTTATTTATCTTTCCTATTCTTAATACCGCCTTTTGTATACCCACTGCACTGTCTCCTTTCATCTTTACTGCTTTTTTTACCTTCTCAGATGATCCGTAAGTTCCTCATAATGCTTCTGCCACTGCCCCATGTTTCCCTGTTCCAGGTTCTCGTCCATACACAGAATCCCAATCCGGACTTCAGCGCGGATTGGATTCCCGTCCGGATTAAACATGGTGTATTCAGCCTGTATCGTATTCAGATAGCCGCTGTAACACAGATTTCCCCAGATAAAACTGATCCTTCTTGTATACTCGCTGCGAAGCGCGGCAAACAGCCCTTCCACCTGCCTCCTGACGGTATGCTCCTTTTTCTTCTTCCTGCTCTCCCGGGCTCTTAGGATCTGATCCGGAGAATTACGGTAACTCCCCGCGTTTCGATTCATGGTTTCCGGATGTAATACGGCGCTTTCCGACATAAATGCGTCTTCGTTGTCCGTATCGTCAAAGATAAGCCGGAAACTCACCCTTGCACGGGAAGATAACTGCCGCCGGTTAATCGTGCTCCCGCTTCCCGCAGCATCCGACACATAATCCTCGGCTTCTTCCTCTCCTTCTGCGGAGACGCTAAGCTCTGCCGGATTAAACTGAACGGCGAAGCGGATGACTTCCTTTCCGGTATCCGTCGCCCCTTTCGCTCCCCCCGGCGACAGCGCCGAAGAAGCCTTCTGGTTCAGCCCTTTCGTGCTGATTCCCGGACTGCTCTTAGCCTGGGCTTCCGTCACGGTAATCTCGTCCGGCTGCTGATTGACGATCTCTAAGACCGCTTTCTTTAGCAGACCGTCATTTGCAAATTCTGCCATTACATCTCCTCACTTTTATTCCATGATATGCTAAAGTCCCCGCCTCTTTCTGTCGTCGGACAGCCTCCTCTCAAGCTTTCGGTAGACCTGGTTCGATATATTGTCGATCTGCCTCTTAACTCCTCTTTGGACACCTTTTTGAATCAGCTCATTCATATTCTCAGCCTGTACCCGCGCCTGCTGCTCCGTAAAGTTTTTCTGTGTGTGTGTCTGCCCGGTAATACGGATATTCTCCGTATTTTGATACAGGACCTGGGAGCTCTTCTTTTGAATCTCCTCCATCAACATTTCCCGGTCAAATGATTCTTGCGGCTTGTGATACATCTCTATTTTCCGGTCCTCATATGTCTTCTGGGCTTTGGATATCCAATCAATATCCTTAAAGCTTCGGAGCAGACTTTGCTCTTCCTCCTTGTGAATCTTAAGAACTCTCCCGGCTGCTGTCTCACGGTGAATACGCACAGATTCGCTATCGACTCCACGCAGCATCCTTTCCTCGGACACATGACGCTCCCCTATTATGTCAAGATAGGTCCGGACAATTTCTCTTCTCTTTTCGTAAAATTCTTTCGACAACTGCATCGTCTGATGCTTTCTGTCAGCCTCGGATTGCATCAGAACCACAGACTCGGACGAATCCAAAAGCTTTAACAAAGTCTTCTGCTGTGCCAGGACCTGCCGGGTCTTTTTCACATCCGCGCCGCTTTTCTCTTCGATCTTTAAGCCGTCGATGATCCGGCGGATCTGCTTTAGTGTTTTTGCATACGTCTGCCGGATTTCGAATTCCTTCTCTATCAGCTCTTCTACCTCTGTGCCTGTCTTCTTAAGTTGTCCGGCGTCTGTCTCTGTCCCCGTCCGCTTAAGCTTCTCGGCTTCTGTCTCCGTCCGCTTAAGCTTCTCGGCTTCTGTCTCCGTCCGCTTAAGCTTCTCGGCTTC
>CANODD010000068.1 GCA_947564705.1 uncultured Dorea sp.
AATAGTGGGAGACTTCAACACACCACTTTCACCAATGGACAGATCATGGAAACAGGACGATATAATTCTGCTCCGGGTGACGGATCGACTCCTCAATGATATGATGATAAAGATGATAAGATTTGCCCGAACCCGACGGCCCGAATATAAATTGCAGCGACATCTATTCTCCTCCCTGTTATTTGTGAATACTCTTTATATGTAGAAAAATAAGACATACCAGATATTATAATCTGATATGTCTCATATTATCTGTTCCCTGATTTACATTCTAACACAGGATATACCCAAAGTCAAAACCCATAGAAAAGGCATTGTCACGCCTTATCCATCTCTTCTCTGACTTCTTTGAAGCATTTCACGATAAAGTCTATATCTTCTTTCGTATGGCTTGCGCATACCTGCGTGCGGATTCTTGCTTTTCCCTTCGGAACAACCGGATAGGAGAATGCCACCACATAGACCCCTTTTTCCATCATCCGTTTCGCGAATTCTGCCGCCGTCTTCTCGTCGTACAGCATTACCGGTACGCAAGGATGAGTTCCAGGTATGATATCAAATCCATTTTCCACCAGTTCTTTGCGGTAATATGCCGTCACCTCTTCCAGATGGTCCCTCAGCTCCGTACTCTCATCCAGCATATCAAATAACTCGATACTCGCCCCCGCAATCGCCGGCGCCAGAGAATTAGAGAACAGATACGGACGGCTTCTCTGCCTCAGCAGGTCAATGATCTCCTTACGTCCCGAGGTGTATCCGCCGGAAGCTCCTCCAAGAGCCTTTCCCAAAGTTCCCGTAATAATATCCACTCGTCCCTGCACGCCGCAGTATTCCGGCGTACCGCGCCCTGTCTTACCTACAAAACCAACTGCATGGCTGTCGTCCACCATTACCAGAGCATTGTACTGATCTGCCAGATCGCACACTCCCTTAAGGTTGCAGATGATACCGTCCATAGAAAATACGCCGTCCGTCGCGATCAGCTTGATCCTGGCGCCTGCCTCGTCCGCCTCCTTAAGTTTTGCTTCCAGATCTTCCATATTATTATTCTTATAGCGGAAACGCTTCGCCTTACACAGCCGGACTCCGTCTATGATCGACGCATGGTTTAATTCGTCGCTGATCACGGCGTCTTCCGCAGTCAATATCGTCTCAAACAGTCCGCCGTTGGCGTCAAAACAAGAGGAATACAGAATCGTATCATCCGTTCCGAGGAACTCAGAGATCTTTTTCTCCAGTCTCTTATGAATGTCCTGGGTGCCGCAGATAAAGCGTACGGAAGCCACCCCGTACCCCTTCTCGTCATATGTCCTCTTCGCCGCCTCTATCAGACGGGGATTATCGCCAAGCCCAAGATAGTTATTCGCGCACATGCACAGAAGCTCTCTTCCGTCCTCCATCTTCACTCTTGCCCCCTGCGGAGACACAAACGGCGCCTCGCCTTTAAAAAGACCTGCCTCTTTAATTCCTTCTACTTCTTTCGTATAGATACTCAAAATGTCGTCTTTACGTGCCATCTCAATATTATTCCTTTCTACTATATTTAATCATTTACATGATTTAGTCATTTACATGCGCCCAGTCAAGGATTACCTTTCCTGAGTTCCCCGAGATCATTGCTTCGAAACCTTTCTCATAGTCCCTGATATCAAAATGATGCGTGATAATCGGGGAGATGTCAAGACCAGCCTGAATCATCGTGGACATCTTGTACCAGGTATCCCATACTTTCCTTCCGTAGATTCCGCGGATATTCAGTCCGTTGAAGATCACCGTCTCCAGATCCACCGTGGCGTCCGTCCTCTGAAGACCCAGAAGCGCGATATTGCCTCCATGCTTCATGTTATGTATCATGTCATGCAGACCCGCCTGTGAACCCGACATTTCAAGCCCTACATCGAATCCCTCCGTCATGCCGATATCCTTCATCACATCCGTCAGTTTTTCCTCTTTCAGGTTTACGGTCCGGGTTGCCCCAAGTTTCCCGGCAAGTTCAAGCCTGTATGGATTCATATCGGTCACAACGACATGTCTCGCTCCTGAAAACTTGGCGATCGCCGCGGCCATACAGCCGATAGGCCCCGCTCCAGCCACCAGCACATCCTCGCCCAGCATCTCATAGGACAGCGCCGTATGTGTAGCATTGCCGAAGGGATCAAAGATCGCGTATATCTCCTCCGGTATCGCCGGGTTGCACGGCCATACATTCGAAGCGGGAATCACCAGATACTCCGCAAACGCCCCGTTGCGGTTCACGCCGACTCCTTTCGCGTCCTTACAGTTCTGCTTGTGCCCCTCGAGACAGTTCCTGCACTTACCGCACGTAATATGACCCTCTCCGGATACCAGATGTCCCGGATGAAATCCCTGCACGCCTTCTCCGACTTCCACAACCTCGCCCACATACTCATGGCCTGCCGTCAGTCCGATCGGTATAGTATGCTGCGCCCAGTCGTTCCACTGGTATATGTGCACATCTGTTCCGCAGATCGCCGTCTTCCTGATCTTAATCTTGACGTCATTCGGTCCAACCTCCGGAATCGGCACCCTCTTCATCCATAATCCTTCCTCAGGCTTCTCCTTGACAAGCGCCCACATCAGTCCGTCGTTTTTCTCACTCAATTCTATCTTCCTCCTGTTCCTGCCATTTCCCCGGCAGTATTTCATTGAAGTCATTATAACACTCATTCACCATATATACAACGGATTCCCTGTCTAATATGCTGTTTTCCTATTCGCAAATCATCCTGATTTTTTGTCATTTTGTATACTCCGCTTCAGTCCGCAGAACAAAATTTCTTATAAAGTAAAAAAACAGCCCGGAAATACAGACATTTCCAGGCTGCTCTATCTTATTTATTCTTACCATTCAAATTTCTTAGCGAAATAAGCATCCAGTTCTTCGATCTTTACTCTCTCCTGCACCATCGTATCTCTGTCGCGAACGGTTACTGCCCCGTCTTCTTCGGAGTCAAAATCGTACGTCACGCAGAACGGCGTCCCGATCTCATCCTGACGGCGGTAGCGTTTACCGATATTGCCGCGCTCGTCGTACTCGCAGTTGTACTTCTTAGATAGCTGTGCATATACCTTCTCCGCACCCTCATTCAGCTTCTTTGAAAGAGGAAGCACGCCGATCTTAACCGGTGCAAGCGCAGGATGGAAATGCAGCACAGTCCTCACGTCGCCACCTTCTAATTCTTCTTCGTCATATGCGCTGCACAGGAACGCAAGTACCATACGGTCCGCGCCAAGTGAAGGCTCGATTACATACGGAATATATTTGGTCTTCTTCTCATCATCAAAATATGACATATCCTGCTTGGATGTGAGCTGATGCTGTGTCAGGTCGAAATCTGTTCTGTCAGCAATTCCCCACAATTCACCCCATCCAAAGGGGAACAAAAACTCTACGTCTGTAGTCGCCTTACTGTAGTGGCTCAATTCTTCCGGAGTGTGATCACGGTAACGGACCTCTTCATCACTCAGTCCAAGCGTCTTCAGCCAGTCAAGACAGAACTGCTTCCAGTAAGCGAACCACTCAAGGTCTGTATCCGGCTCACAGAAGAACTCAAGCTCCATCTGCTCAAATTCCCTTGTACGGAAGGTAAAGTTACCCGGGGTAATCTCATTACGGAAGGACTTACCAACCTGGCAGATACCGAAAGGAATCTTCTTTCTGGATGTACGCTGTACATTCTTGAAGTTTACAAAGATACCCTGCGCCGTCTCCGGGCGAAGATATACCACGCTCTTTGCGTCCTCCGTAACACCCTGGAACGTCTTGAACATCAGGTTGAACTCACGGATCTCTGTAAAATTATGCTTTCCGCAGGACGGACACGGTATCTCGTGCTCTTTCACGTACGCTTCCATCTTCTCATGGCTCCATCCGTCAATGGTGTCCCCGATATCAATACCGTTCTCATGTGCATAATCTTCAATCATCTTATCTGCACGGAAACGTTCGTGACATTCCTTGCAGTCCATCAAAGGGTCGCTGAATCCGCCTAAGTGTCCGCTTGCCACCCATGTCTGTGGATTCATCAGGATCGCACAATCTACGCCTACATTGTATGGAGATTCCTGAACAAACTTCTGCCACCATGCTTTCTTAACATTGTTCTTAAGCTCCACTCCAAGATTGCCGTAATCCCATGTATTCGCAAGCCCGCCATAGATCTCAGATCCCGGATACACGAATCCTCTGGATTTTGCCAAAGCCACAATCTTTTCCATCGTCTTTTCAACCATATCCTCTTCCTCACCTTCTATTTCGTAGATTATTCATACCCGCCGGCGCTTCATCCAAATAAAGACAGCGCCCTAGAGTACAATTGTTAATTATTATACAGTCTACATCCATGCTTTTCAAGTCCTAATATCTAAAACTGAAAAACTAAACCCGAAAAAGTTAGTAACCGTGAGGCCTTAGGCTGAACTCTTACAAAAGTCAGCCGGTTACATGAGGATAATCGAGCCCTCCACCAGTCTTGCGTTCACCATACTGGTCTCTTTGGTCAGAGAATAGCTTTCGTCACCGATATTCAGCGACAGTCCCGGATACGCAACATCGCACTTAAGCCTGCTTCCGCCCTGTTCCTGTATTTTTTCCTTTAATTTCTTAAGCTCTTTGTCAAAGCGGTTGATCTTCATCTTTCCAACGGACAGATCAAGCCTTATCTTCGCCATACGCTTTTCTTTGGCAGGGCTGTCCGGCTGACGCTCTACTCTTTCCATCTCATCTTCCAGTTTTGCCAGTGTCAGGGCAAGAAATTCCTTCTCATAATTCGCGCAGGGCTGGCCTCCCAGGTAAATCTGGGTAATACTCTCGGACCTTGAACCCACGATCTTAGAGCTGACTTCCTGAGCCGCGCGGACCCGTCCTCCGATGATCGTCCCTCTGCCGCTCCGCGCATAGACCTTCCCGTCGCAGTATACGTCGCAATTGACGATACAGTCCGCCTGAATATTTCCCTTGCAGTGAACGGAACAGCTCTCCATATACTTTGCGTAAACGTCATGATGCCCGCGGATGACTCCCCGCAAATCTCCCGATATTCCCTTCGAGACAATCAGGTCTCCTCCTGCTTCCACCTCTGCCGCTTCGACAACGCCGTCTATCGTGATATCTCCCAGGGCTTTCACAGAGAAACCGCTGCTTACGTCCCCGCGGATGTGTACATCCCCCACGAAATCAATATTACCTGTGGAAAAGTCAACATTTCCGTCAATCTCAAGTACCGACTTCACTTGAAACTTACTACTGTTGAATTCTAACCGTCCCGATATAGACGCCAGCAGCTTCGCGCCGTCCTCGCTGATCTCGGTGTTCGGTCCCTTCGGAAGCGAAGCGGCCTTCCCATTCCTGCAGCTAATCTCCTTATCTTGTACGGTTCTTCCCGGAACCCCCTCGACAGGCGGTACTGCCTGGCATATCACGTTGCCTTTTTCGATATTCTGGACCAGATTCAGATGAAAATAATCTACCTTTCCATGATCATTCTCACTAAACTCCTTCTTAACCACGCGTTCATAAAAGTCTTCTATATAACCGTCTACCCCATGGGAAACCGGCTGGCCTTTTGCTATCCGGAACAGACGAAAATACCGATCCTGGTTATCAGGCAGGCTCTCCAACAGTTCCGTGTCTAATCCAAAACTCACTTCTCTCTTTTTCAGGGCGTTATCAAGCATATCCCGATCCAGCTCTCCCCCTCTTCCAACAGGCGGAAATACCAGCAGCCATGCCTCCAGCCGATCATCCGTGATATGGACGATGGGCAGCGCATCCATCTCTATCGGAGGGATCTCCTGCTTCTTGGCCGGTGCCTTCCCCTCCTCCGCATCTTTCTGCGCCCGCTTTCTCGCCTCTTCCTCGGCCTTCTCCCTTTCCTTCTGTAATATCGCTATCTTTTTCAGACGCTCCGAAGCCTCCGTCTTGAATAACTTTTCCAGGCCGGATAATTCCTTCTCCATCATATCCTCCGGATAATCTTTCCATTGATCCGGGTGCAGATGCGGCATCCTCGCGTCCAATACTTCCTCTCTTCGCAATTCATACAGGCTAAGAAACGGATGATCAGGAGTCAATTCCAAAAGATCCTGCAGCAATAATACATCTTGTCTTCCCTGCACCGGTTCTTCAGCCGGTACCTGTTGTTCCTCCTGTACCGTCTGCTCCTTCGGCAGTAATTCTTCCTGGGAAGCTTCCCCCTTCTCCCCGTCCGATTTATAACTAAAAAACCGATCTCTGATCCAATTCTTAAAAGCCATTTTTATTCCCCCTCTATCTACCTGACTCTAACTGGCATACACTTACCTATTTTCATTATACCTTCCCCACATTCAACTTGACAAGAAGAAAATCAGAAAACTAGTCAAAATTCTTTTTTTCAGTTACACTCACCGGCAATAGTTTTCAATATCTCCAAAGATTTGAACTGTTTTCCCACATATTCCGCAAGATAATCCGTAACTATCTCCCCAACCTGCTCCAGAACCTCGGGTGTCACAATAAAGGTATATAGTTTCTCGACAGGCGTTGATACGATATATTGCAGTGTATATAACGTGGATGTATGTAATGTCCGGCCGTCCCGGACCTGGCCGCTGCATCTGCCGCATACCAGCCCGCCTCTTTTCACACTGAACACTTTCTCCCTCTCCCTGTCCCCGCAGCATACGCACTCGAATACCTGGGGCCCCTCGCCGTTGACGGTAACCGCCCGCAATTCATATATGTAGCGGATCAGCCGGTTGGGGATACGCGGACTTATCAGGGCGCGCAGCGTCTGGTAGAGAAGCTTAAGGAACTCGGTCTCATCATTTGCCTCCCTCGTATAATAGTTCGCAATCTCCAGAAAATAAAAACCAAAGTACGCCCCCTCCACATCCTGCCGAAGCTCCTGGAAATAATTAGAGATAGAGGCCGACATCAAAGTATAAGATGTCCGCCCCTCATATACGGTAAATTCTCCAAAGGAAAATGGGCTCGTCACTCCTACCAGCGCGCTGTTTGGTTTTCTTGCGCCTCTGGCGAACGCCGCTATCTTCCCTCTCTCTTTCGTCAAAATTACGATACGCCTGTCATACTCCCCGACAGGCGCCGCCGCAAGCACCATGCCGGTCACTGTAATCTGATTCACTTAACCCACCGCTTTCGTAGCTTTCCTTGCTGATATAACTATTCATGATCTGACCGCAGATTGCCATCCCTCTATAACAGAGATAATCCCTGATCTTTCCTGTCTTGAGAAAACGCCTCCAGTATTCTTCTTCCATGCTATCACCTCAAGGATTAGGTTCTCCCATGGATATACCTTTTTATTCTTCTTCCCGATATCCAAAATTTTTCATCAGGAATTCACTGTCACGCCAATCCTTCTTTACTTTGACCCAGAGCTTGAGATTCACCTGCATTTCCAGCATTTTTTCTATCTCATAGCGGGCGGTGCTTCCGATCTTTTTCAACATATTTCCTTGTCTGCCAATAATTATCCCCTTGTGGGAATCCCTCTCGCAGATAATCGTCGCTTCGATATGCATAATTCTGCCCTTAGCCTTCATCTGGTCGATTGCCACTGCGATCCCATGGGGGATCTCATCCTGAAGACAGTGAAGCGCTTTCTCCCGGATCAGCTCCGCCACAATCTGACGCTCCGGCTGATCCGTCACCGTATCCTCGTCATAAAACTGCGGACCATAAGGAAGATATTTCATAATGACGCGGATCAACTCATCTGTATTATCTCCGCTCCTCGCCGATACCGGAACAATCTCCGCAAAATCATAGATATCCTTATAGGCGCCGATCGCCGGAAAGACTTCTTCCCGCTTCACACTGTCGATCTTGTTGATCACAAGTATCACCGGAGTCCTGACTTTCTTAAGCTGCTTCGCGATGTGCTGCTCGCCGGCTCCGATAAAGGTAGTCGGCTCTACCAGCCACAATACCACATCCACCTCGTTCAGAGTCCTCTCCGCCACATTCACCATATATTCCCCCAGCTTATTCTTTGCCTTATGGATTCCCGGCGTATCGACAAATACGATCTGACCTTCTTCCGTAGTCAATACGGTCTGAATCCGGTTGCGTGTCGTCTGAGGTTTATTCGAAGTAATGGCTATCTTCTGCCCGATCAGGTAGTTCATGAGAGTTGATTTTCCCACGTTCGGGCGGCCGAGCAGTGTCACAAAACCTGATTTATAATCTTTTTTCATATGTTCTCCTATTCCATGATCAGAACCCTGCCACCGTCTCAAACATATCCCTGCACTCCTCTATCTTCTCCTCGCTTCCGATGACGCAGAACTGGTCTGCCTTCAACACGGCTTCCGCCACGCGGGAGAGCGCGCGGATATCATCCTGAGACGCGTCCAGAATCTGATTTCGTTCTTCCCGTATCATATCGGCGCTTACTTTGTTCATATAGAGATTCTTGGAACGCTCGCCCTTCGCCGCCGGAGTCATAGGCTGGTCGATATTGCTCATGGTTCCGATGATATATTTCGTCATGTCCCTCTCGCTGACGGTAAAGTCCTTAAGGTAATCCACAACCCCCTCGTATACCTCTACCGTACGCTTCAGGTTCGGGTCACGGTAGGATACGAAGTACCCTTCACCGATTCTGTTGAAATTACTCATACAGCCGTATGCGCCGCCTTTGACACGGATATTCTGCCACAGATAATCATAGCTTAAGATTACCTTCAGGATCTGCAAAGCTCCGGTATAAGACGCGCCGTGATCTATGAAATTTCCGGTTCTTGCCACATACTGTACCTTGGACGCCGTCTTAAATCCCTCGTTCTTCTTCTCGCAATGGATAATACATGCTTCTTCCCCGGGCACATCACTGTATAAACTTTTCTTCAGTTCTTCGATGCGAGTCTCGATTCCCTCTAAACCTTCCCTGGACGCCGTATAACTGATCATCATATTCTCTGCCCGGAATAACCGCTTTGCCAGACTTTGAAGCACCTCCGTCAGCCGGTCCTTTTCCTCATCAAAATTCTCTTCTATCCTGGCGACTGCTCTGTAAAATCCTATCCCGCTCGTCATATCCTTAAGCTTCGCCGCCGGAGAAGCATAGGACATCGCCCGAAGAGCCGCCGTCGTATGTCCGGAAGACTGGAACCGCATCAGAAGCCTTGACTTCACCATGGCAAGAATCTCCCTGAGCCGCTTCGTATCCGTAAGCTTTGACGCCGTCAATATCTCGCTCATCATAGAAAATACAACCGGCAATTTACCGTATAACGCTTTTCCTTTGATCTCAAAGGTCGCCTTAAATGCTTTCTCCCGGATATTCGTCACATCCGTGTACAGATCCAGGGCAGTCCCGATTCCGCCGGTATGCATATTGATCTCATTAAATAATTCTCCGTAATCATAATTCTCCGTGTCAATAATCCCAAGCGCCGACTGCAGGATTCCCACATACGGAAGCAGCTCTTCCTTCACGCCTGATATATCGAACATGACGTCCAGATATCCGATTCCATTCGTCTCGATCTCATGGAAAATCACCGGTATATCCCCGAGACGCAGTTCTTCATTCACGATTGGCTCGATTTCTCTGGAAATATCCTTCCGCTCCAATACCGGTATGCGCTCCAGATCCTCTTCCTTCTCCGGCTCGGACTGGTAAGCCTCCAGATCTTCCGTCGCCTTCACCAGCGCCTCCACCTCGTCCGCCGTAAGTCCTGATTTATAATTCTGCAGTTTCTCGTCAAGCTCAGCGTCCAGCCTGGCGGTACGACCCTTCTCCGGCTTCACCACTACCACCGCGCCGTGGGTATT
Source organism: uncultured Dorea sp. (assembly GCA_947564705.1). Taxonomy (GTDB): domain Bacteria; phylum Bacillota; class Clostridia; order Lachnospirales; family Lachnospiraceae; genus Sporofaciens. The sequence continues at coordinate 9,806 of CANODD010000068.1, forward strand.
GTCAAGAATATACTTCCGTATCAATTCTTCATAATATCCGGTTCCCACCTGACTCTTCAGAAATTCAAAGGTCTTGAGCGCCTCTACATGGATGAACGGCTTCTCTTCATCATAGAGCCAACTGTCCATCATCTGCAGACCATACATCAGGCCCTTGGGATAATTGCCGAAATCCGCTTCCCGATAACGGAATTCATGATAATTAAGCCCCGCTTCCAGCGCTTTCCGATCGATGCCGTTCTTAACAATATCCGACAGAACTTTCTCGATCAACTCCACAAACTCCTGCTTCTGCTCCTCATTGGCGTTCTTCGAGATCACGGAGAAGATAGGCTGGTAGATCCCATTGTCATAAGAACCCATGATGTCCTTTCCGATCCCGGCGTCCGTCAGCGCTTTCTTAAGGGGCGCGCCAGGTGCGGAGAGCAGCGCGTAATCCAGAATCTCGAACGCCAGATACAATTCTTTATCAAGGCTGGTACCGATTACTTTACTATAAGAAAGGAAGGTCTGGTCAACTTCTGATTCCTCACTTGCGATAGAATAAGAGAACGTCTTCTCCTTCATCTCTTTAAAAGGCTCCTGAAAACGGATCTCAGAGTCAACCTCCCTGGCGTCGAATGAGCTTAGATATTCCCTGTCAAGCCAGTCAAGCTTCTCCTCCATATCCATGTCACCGTACAGATAGATATAACTGTTGGACGGGTGATAGTATTTCCTGTGAAAATCAAGGAACTGTTCGTAGGTAAGATCAGGAATCGCTTCCGGGTCGCCTCCGGACTCATAGGCATAAGAGGTATCCGGGAACAGCGTATTCAAGATCACCCGATCCAGCACTCCTTCCGGAGAGGAGAAAGCACCCTTCATCTCATTGTAAACCACGCCGTTGTATGCAAGCCTGTCATCCGCAGAATCCAGCTTATAGCTCCATCCTTCCTGGCGGAATATCTCTTCGTGCTCGTAGATATTCGGATAGAGAACGGCGTCCATATATACGTGCATCAGGTTCTGAAAATCCTTATCATTGCAGCTCGCCACCGGGTACACCGTCTTATCAGGATAGGTCATAGCGTTCAGAAATGTATTAAGGGAGCCCTTCACCAGTTCCACAAAGGGATCTTTCGCCGGAAAATTCCTGGAACCGCACAATACAGAGTGCTCCATAATATGCGGAACTCCCGTGCTGTCGCCCGGCGGAGTACGGAACCCGATACTGAATACCTTGTTATTGTCATCCTTCTTCTCTATCAAAAGGACTCTTGCCCGGCTCTTCTTATGGCGGAGCAGATATCCCTTCGCCTGAATCCCGGTTAATTCGTCTTCCTTTATAATCTCATATGTCTTCAAGTCTCTGATACTCATCTGTTATCTTGATTCTCCTTTCATTGCAGTATGCTCTATTACACATTCTATCCAATTTTCCTTCACTCTACAAGAGGAATATCCCATATATTTATTTATCCTTAATTTTTCGCAGGGAGAAATAGTGAAAATTCCTTGAAGCATTCTTATAGATGTGCTATATTATAGACAGAGAGGAAGCCATACAAGCGGCTCTACCCCCGATTAACGTTTTTTTCCTATGATCTTAACATAAGTAAGCCGTCACTATTAGCGGTAGTGGCGGCTATTTCTTTTTCCTTCTAAAGATTGTATAGCACAATCCAATAAGGGCGCAAATGAAGATACAGAACTAAAAAAGTTCAGCATATGTAACATACATCGGCAATCTTTTTATCTCCTCTGTCTTGCTCTGTACATTCCCTTATTACTTGATTGATACCAGATAAGGATAAATTTTTGTCCTATACATTGTCCTATACATAGGTTCTTTTGATTGAGTATCAGCTTGCCATATGTTATAATGAACTCGTGTAATTGAAAAGAAAGTAGGATGCGATTTTTCGATGGATGCCCTCTAGTCTGACGAAAGAGGGTGATGCCCTATGAGTATAATGGAAGTTCTTACATTATTACTTGT
>CANODD010000069.1 GCA_947564705.1 uncultured Dorea sp.
ACATTTCCACGTTTGTTATTTTATTCGTTAGTTTCCTGAGATAGGCCGCTACGGCGATCACAGGACATTCGCTGTTCTTCATCGTTTGTATGGAAAAAGAACTAAGCGCAAAAAAACTTGAAAGCTGCACCTCCTTAGGCTTTGAACCTATCTTATACAGTATCCAATTATGCAGAGAACTTGTAATTTTCTTAAACAAAGAATGCTTTTTATTTGCAAAATGCGCATATACAATATCATATCCCTCTTCAACCTTCTCAATAAGCCGGAATATTCCGTCTTCGGGATGCTGACCGTCATCATCCATATAAACAAGTATCTCCCCATTTACAAATGGAATTGCCGCCATCTTTGCCGCGCTTTGTCCAAAGTTCTTCGATAAGTTAACACCGGTAACCTTAGGATTTTCCCGGCATATGCGATGAATCACCTCAAATGTATTATCCGGCGATCCATCGTTTACCAGAATCACCTCATAATCATATTCCGGATGCAGTTCAAAAACTGTGTTTATATTTTTAACCACTTCAAAAATAGTTTTTGATGATTTATAGCAAGGGATAGCAATTGAAATTAACATATCCTATATATTCCTCCACTTCCTGCAGATAACTTATAGAGATAATCTGTCCGTATCAAATCTCATAAAAATCATATCTTTATTTTTGTCATCATATATCTTCAGATTATCTTGAACAAGCTCGATTTTTTGACTGATATCTTCATAACTCTCTACAAGGAATTTAATACGGCAAAAATGTTGGTCTAACGTACCTATCTTCTGCCGGGTTATCTCATCTCCAACCTGATAATACTGAAAATATTCTAAAACCTGAAGATTCGATAAACACGTTTCAAGTCCCTCTATTCTTCCAATAACTCCTTCTTTGAGAGGAATACATATGGAAATCGCTATTTTATGATTTAAATACGGGTCCACTTTTTCTATTTCTTCCGGCGACGAAAAATCTTCTCCTAATGCCAATCGAATCATCATCAACATATCGTTAATTCCTGTTGTAGGCTCTGTAATCACATAGGTAAGTCCTCCGCTCAGCCTCAGACCCATCTCATGAAAATAGATGTTCCCGTCGTCCGGATCTATCAGAGCCTGCATAAAGAACGCTCCGTTAGCAATGCCTATTCCCTGGAACATTCTTTTTACATTTGAATCAACCTCTTTCATATATTTTTCCGTAAATTTAGAAGGATACACCGCCACGCCGCTTATCAACGCTTCTCTTCCAACAGGATCTACGACATAACGGTCGTTGGCAAGAAGTAAATATATGTTCCCGTTATATGCCAAGTACCTTACCGCAAACGCAACGTTATTTTCAATGTATTTTTCAACAATTACCTTCTTCTTTTCAGAAAATTTTAATGCTTCGATATACGCCGGAATCAATTCCTCCTGATTCTGACATACTGCAATTCCTCTCGAACTGGAGGAATCAACAGGTTTCACCATTACAGGATATACAATCTTCTCCAGATCTTCTTCAAAAAACTCTTCTGTAAGATGATATTCCGGTACACAGGGAACCTGATATTGTCTGCACATTTCTTTAAAAGACGCTTTATTACTGCATGTATCCCATTGTTTTCGGGTCGCATAAAAAGGTAACCCCGCACTTTGGCATAACTTTAGAGTATTCAACAGATTAAACTCGCTGGGACCACAGAAAACCCCGTCAATATCCTTACTTCTAATGATCCCTTTCAATGCTTCTATGTCGACAGTACTTACAACTACGGCTTCGTCTGCAATTCTTTTTGCCGCCCCGTCTTCATAATAATCCGCCACTACGGTATAAACACCTGCTTTCTTAGCCGTCTCTACAACATTGTAGGAAGCTAATCCACCGCCTAATACCAGCAGTCTTTTTCCACTAAGACTTTTCATCTGTGCTCTCCTCATAATTAACGTAATATTAATATCTGCTTATTTTATATACACGGACGCCTTCACTTAACTGATCCACCTGTGTAAAATAAACTTCGTGATACTCTTCTGTTAAATATTTCCATAACATATTCATATACTCGTCATCCATATTCGTCATATAATATACGTTATAATCAAAAAAGTTTTCTGATTGCAATTGTTCTTTATCCAGGGCATCAAGCTGCATATTGTAAGAAGAAGTATATACGTTTGTTCCGCCCCATAATATCAGATTTAAAATATTTTCTTTACTAGAATCAATAAAAAGACGGCCATCGTTGGCAACCGTAGGATCATGTATGTATATATTCTCCGGATGTAATTGCGCATACCGCGCCATCGCGTCATATCTGGCATTACTATATGAATATCTGGCGATTTCCTTTTCGTTATAACTCTCTTTTAAAGCATGTACGACAGAAACAGATAATAATAAGACAATTCCAACATTCAAAATGATATGTCCAACCTGTTTAGACCTCCAATAATTGTCTGTTCTATCCATCATCTGTATCATCAAAAGCATCATTGTAATCAAAGCAGGAAACGCTATGCATTGATACGCCCGCAAGGGGAAACGCCCTTGCCAGCACAAATAAACGCTCATGATCAAGCAACCGCCAAACGCAAATATCCCGCATAAAAATCTCCAAATCAAATCACTAGTCTTCTCTCTCATAAGAAAAACTTTGAATAGCATAAAAAGAGCTGCGATCAATGCGCTGGTCAGCGCTAATCCCATACTTATCCAATAGCCTGTGGCAGAACCCTGTTCCCATAGATCATTCAGATTATTTTTCACTTCATTGTGCTCAACAGAATATTCATAGATATCTCTCAGCGACTCTGTATTGAATTTGTCATCCATGAAATAATTATTTTTTACAAGAGTATAAAAAGCCTCCGACCACCCTATACTCTGATAAAATTCGGGATTTTCTTCATACGGAACCGTATTATAGTCCATGAACTTTACCCGGTATGAATTTAATTCATAGAATCCTTGCGGGTATATATCCTTTCTCAACTGTTTGTTTACTTCATATCCGGTTCTTGCACCTGCAAGTAACAGAAACACACTGAAAACAGCGCCGATTTTTTTTAAATATGCATACTTCTTTTTCTTATCTATCTCATTCTGCAGCGCTATATTATCTGTAGCGCCAACAGATTTTCTTTCTTTCATATAATGTAAGGCTTTAGGTACTTTTTCCATAATAAAAATAAGCAGCCAAAAACAGATACTTACTCTATAAGAGGAAAAGCGAATAACAGAACCCATTAACATTAGAATAAAACTTAGACAATAATCAGTCCTTCTGATTTTTTTATGTGTCTCACTGATAGCCGAAACGAAAAGAGCAATTGATGCGCAGCAGACGATTGATGCATTTACCGTATATAGTAAAATCGATAACTGATAATAAAATAAAATTATAAAAATAATAGCAAACAAACCTATCGGCCAACCTATAGACAAATTTTTATGATACGCTACAGAAAGAAATGCTTTACAGATAACGGTAATGCTGAAAAACAATAGCAGTAAAGTCAAAATACTGTACCACGGAATCACCTTCGTCAATGAGTACAATATATACATGAAATAACCGCTTATCATATTTCCATACGCATGTTCCGGCGTCGGTATACCGGTGCGATATCCACTGTATGTCTTCATCATATTTGTATCATGCAAATAAAAAAAGACCGGACGAGTACAAAATACAAGTAAAAAGAAAAGCAGGCAAATAAAAAAAGCAAGCCCCCATCTTCCTGCATTACGAGAATAAAGTCTAAGTATAATATCTTTCAGAACATTTTTCTTTTGGTTCCCTTGTTCTTCCTTTTCATTCACATTTTCCATAATAAAACTCCCGAACATACTCTAATATATCTTTTCTTTCATAAAATAGAACTTTTTAATACATTCGCAAATATATTTCACTTCGCTTGTCTCTAAACCATAATACATAGGAAGACGTAATAAGCGTTCACTTTCCTTCGACGTGTAAATATCCCGGCCATGAAACCGGCCATATCTGTTACCTGCCGGCGAGCTATGTAATGGAACATAATGAAAAACGACATGCACATTCTCTTTTTTCAGGAAATCTATTAATTCCGTTCTCTCTTTTAAATCTTTTGATTTGATATAAAACATATGCGCGTTATGAACGCATCCTTCGGGTATAGACGGCAAATCTATAAACCTTTTTTCTGCTAATTCACTTAATTCCGTAAAATATAACGTCCAGTTTTTCATCCGTTGCTGCTGAATTTTTTCTATATTATTTAACTGAGCCCACAGATACGCTGCGTTTAATTCACTTGGAAGATAGGAGGAGCCTGCGTCCATCCAAGTATACTTATCTATCTCACCTCTAAAAAATTTACTCCGATTCGTTCCTTTTTCCCTGATTATCTCGGCACGTTCACCAAACTCGCTGGTGTTAATCAGAATAGCGCCGCCCTCGCCCATACTGATATTCTTCGTTTCATGAAAACTATAACATCCAAAATCCCCAATTGTCCCCAAAGCTTTTCCCTTATAAGAGGATGTTATACCCTGTGCCGCATCCTCAATTACATACAGCCCATATTTTTCTGCCAATTCACATATCTTATCCATTTCACATGAAACGCCTGCATAGTGCACCGGGACAATTGCACGCGTTCGGTCTGTAATGGCGTCTTCAATCAGGTTTTCATCTATATTCATCGTATCCGGACGGATATCTACAAATACAACCTTTGCTCCCCGCAATACGAACGCGTCGGCGACGGCATAATAACTTCATCCCCCGGCTGTATATTCGCCAGCATAGCCGCCATCTCTGTCGCATGTGTACAAGATGTTGTCAAAAGTACCTTTGAAGCTCCTGTATACTCTTCTAACCAAGCAGAACATCTTTTTGTGAAACGTCCATCCCCGCTAATCTTCCTTGCTTTAATGGCTTCTTCAACATATACCATTTCTTTACCAACAACCGGCGGTACATTAAAATTGATCATCTTACGTTTCCCCTTTACTCTATTTTTTCCCTTTTAAACCGTACACTCTAAAACTCTGATTTTCAAAAACGCATTCTCCGTCCTCCGGTTCCATATGAAAATCCGGATTCACACTCAATGTCTGCATAAAATACGACACCCCTTCTTCTTCCATCGTACGCAGCGCCTCCGCGTCTCCTGTGATCAGCTCCTCCACAACCTGCCTGCGTCTTTTTACCTCGCTGCTGTTCGAATATTTCCCATCGTTCCAAACAAACCTTTCCGAGAACACCCCCGCCGTCATTTCCTGGGGCCGCCCCTCCTTATCATAGAAACAATCCACGGCCACGATGGCGTCCTCCTTCGTATTCTCCTTTATCCACTCATATGCTTCATAATCATCCAGGGAAACATAATACTTCGAATAAAACGTCTGGTCCAAAGCCCGGCTCACACACAGAATTCCCTCCTCCACCTTCGGCGCTATAACCTTCTGCCAGGTGCAGAACCCCATACAGGCCGAAGCGACAACCGCCGCCAACAGAACATTCTGGTGCTTCTTACGCGAAGCAGGTATATTCTCTATCGCGTACAATCCGGCCAGCGCTGCGAACGGTATAGTCGCCATCAGGAAATACATCTGGCTGCTGCCGCTCTGGATAATCGACAGTACAAGAAATATCCCCCATACGCAGATCCCGATCAGAGACAGCAAGACAGGGTCCGCTTTTTTCTTTATCCCTCCCGCGACACAAAAAACAATTGCGGTTAACAGCAAGATAACCGCCGCCTTATTCGCCCTGTAGACGTATAACCACAAGGTCGGCAAGACTAAGATTCCATCGGGAAGATTGTACTTCTCACTCAGGACGCAGAAGATATCCTGTATCCATTGACTCTGATAAAAAGCCTCCCTGATTCCTACAAATAGCTGTGCCCTCCCGGCAGACGTACCCACATTTCTGCTGGATAGAAAGAAGAAATATACCGCCACAAAAGAAAAAAGCCAGATGAAACCACCTACAAACCCTCTCTTCCACTGTCTCTTAACCAGGAACACAAACGCCGCGATCCCAAACCCCATAAGGATCACCATACCGATGGGTCCTTTACATCCGGTCGTCATAGCTATAAGCAGCGCCGAAAGAAGGGTCTCTTTGATCTGGAACTCTTCCCTCCTTAGGATACAGACCAGCGCCATAACCGACAGCATTCCATACGCATATCCATAATCAAACCCGAAAGGACAGATATAGATATGCTCTGCATATGTCACCGTCGTTCCTCCCGTAAGAAATAACAGCACCATCGCCAGGACACGGAACCTTCTTCTTTTAAGCATCGTACAGAAAAGAGCATAACCGGAAAAAACCAACAGCACCGCAGGAAGAAAAGGAGAAAAATAGAAAGTCAACACCTCCAGGTCTATCCCTGTTATCAGATTCGTCTGTGCCACGATCATGCTTGAAAAATAGTGATAATAAAAGTTCTGGCCAACCACCCTGAAATTCTGCGGAGGAAATCCCTTCGTAAAAGAGATATTATTCCCCGCCCAGAACAGCCAGTCCACATAATAGCCGGTTCCCCCCGTCTCCTTCGGCATGGTATTGACCAGTGAGACAACCAAAAAACCGATGATAAGCACGACAGACAGGAACAGGATACAAATCCCCCAATCCCTGCCGTCTCGTTCCCTCTTGACAGCTCCCCTCTTCTTATAACAAATCATCAATGCGGCCAGACTTGTTATAACGGCCGCATGCGGTGAATACTTTGATAATCCTGCAGGCATCAATAGAAGATACTCGGCCACTACAATCATAGCGCCCAAGGCATAGCTCATGGCGAGAACCGTGATATCCTTTGCAAAACCCGGTCTCATCAGAAGAAAAGCCGCTAATCCCGGCAGAAAGATAACCATGAATTGAAAGACCCAGTATTGGACCGCCGTCCGGTACGGCAGGTTATGCGCCCCGCAATTTATAACGGCTAAGCTCAGGAGGATACACTGTACCGCAGCCGGACCGAACAACCTCCACTCACGGGTTATCTCCCGCTTTGCAGCAAACATCTTTAACATACTTACACACCTTTTCATTTAGCGGGTCATATCCGAATATCATCCCCGCCACTTTCAGACGCTATTTTCAGACGCCACTTTCAGGCGCTATTTTCAGGCGCTATTTTCAGACGCCGTTTGACGCTTCGCTCTGGAAGCATTCAAGAATTCCGCGTATTCAAAATCCTGTATTCCGTCGATATCCACACTTTTTTCCCGCTCCATAATATATGCATAACTTCCTTTTCTATATAGGAAACTGTTTTTTTCAAATTCGCGGATGTTGACGATATAGATGGCGCCGTTAATTCTGTAAAAGGGTTTAAGCCCCTGCCTCTGCATCGTATGTTCCTCCGACAGAAACCCCTCAAGGCTCCCTTCCTCCAAGAGATGACCGCACCACAGCGGCGAATGCTCCGCCTCACAGACAGAGATTACGGATACGGCTTTTTTCTCCTTATAAAGCCGATACGCCCCCCGGATATCTTCTGCATCCCTTAACGGGGAGGTCGGCTGCAAAAGGCAGAAACTATCGAATTCCATCCCCCTGCTACGGTAAAATTCCAAAACCTCCCGGACCATATCCCAAGAACTTGCCTGATCGGAAGAATTCTTTTCACTTCTCAGGAACGGCGCCTTCGCCCCATATACTTTGGCAATCTCTGCATACTCCTTTGAATCCGTCGATACCATCACCTGGTCAAAGACCCCTGACTGAAGCGCCGCCTCAACGGAGTATGCAAGCAGCGGCTTTCCGTTCAATGATCTGATATTTTTATCTTTTAGCCCCTTCGAACCGCTCCGGGCGGGAATAATGGCCACATTTTTCATCGTTAATCTCCTGCATATCATAAATCATAAAATTTTTTCTGAAGAGAAATTTCTTTATTTAACAACTGCTCTTTCACAATCCCTGCAACTTTCCTGCTGGTATCCCCGCCGCCATAGGGATTGACCGCATGCCGGACCCGCTTCTGAAAGGTTTCCGACAGCGCATATTCCACTGCCTCTGCTATATCCCGGGCGTCCGGCCTGCAGTCAATGACGGTATCCGCCTTAATTCGCCCCTTCTGCCGGTTTCCTACATTGATCGTCGGAATGTGAAAGGAAGGAGCTTCTATCAAGCCGCTGGAGGAATTTCCCAATACAAAAGCAGCGTGGTTCAGTGCGGACAGATACCGCTCCATACCTAACGACAGGGTAAAATATACGTTCTCATGCTTTTTTGCGAAGGCAGAGAACAGCCGGTTAACGTCGCTGCCGCCGCAATCCGCGTTTGCCCCCGTTATAATAAACTGAAAACCGTTAAGACCCTCTATCGCTTTCATCACTTCCCTGCACTGTACTTCCGCATCACCCTCCAGTGTAACCGGGTGGAAGGTAACGACTCCAAAGGGAACCTTAAGATCCAGCTCCAGGGACTTTGCCAACTCTTCTTTTCCTAACTTCTTTCCCCGCAGCGCGTTCTCCACCCCGACAGCCCCCACACGGAACACTCTTTCGGGGGATTCTCCCAATTGAATGACGCGTCTTCTGTATTCTTCCGTACTGGTAAAATGTAGGTAACTCATCTTCGTTATAGCATGCCGGATCGCCTCGTCGACGGCTCCTTCCGTCGTCTCCCCGCCATATAGATGGAAGATAGGGATCAGGGCGTTCATCGCCGCACAGCATACGGCCAGAGTCTCATACCGGTCTCCCAGCACTAAGAGCGCGTCCGGCCTACTCTCCTCAAAATATTCCGCGAACCCCGCCAACGCAAGCCCCATACTCTTGGATACGGCCACGGCGGTAGAGGAGCTTAATAATATCTCAATCTTCTTTGCGATATGAATCCCGTCTTTTTCAATCTCTCTATAGGTAAGGCCGCACTCGGGAGACAGATGCGCCCCTGTCACCGCCACCTCCACATGGATTTCTTCTATCTGGTCTAACTCAGCTATGATGTTCCTTAGCAGTCCATACTCCGCTCGCGTCGCGGTAAGTACCACTATCTTCTTTCTCATATCTCTATCAACTCGTCTTCCTTAAAATCCCGTATTGCAGACGTGCCCAATACCCGGCGCCATTCCATAGGGCTGATTCCGTTTCCCGGTCTTTTGGTCGTGACATTTTCCTCCGACAAAAGCTCCCCTTTCCGGATCTCTCTTTTTGCTACAATACTCTTCCTGGCAGCCCTTCTGTTGCCAAGCTCCGCCTCTGTCGGCTCTTTTATCCCGGACCCCATTGCCTTCTCGATGTTCCGGATTGCCCGGACCATCCTTCGAAGCTCCGCCGGCTCCAGACTTGCCTTATGGTCCGGCCCCTCCATCGTCTTATCCAACGTAAAGTGCTTTTCAATCACCTCCGCCCCAAGAGCGGCGGCGGCCACCGCCACCTCGATTCCCTCCGTATGGTCCGAATACCCTACCCTGCAGCGGAAGGTTTCCGCGAGAGTATGCATCGCTTTCAGATTCACTTCATCGTACGGCGCGGGGTATTCCGTCGTACAATGCAGGATTACAATATCTCCCGAACCGCTGCGTCTTAACACCTGCAAGGCATCTTCTATCTCAGACATCGTACTCATTCCTGTGGATAAGATAATATCCTGCCCCGTCCTTCCTACCCTCTCAAGATACGGAAGATTCGTAATCTCTCCCGAAGGTATCTTCCAGACGCCGCATCCTAAGCTTTCCAGAAAATCTATACTCTCTATATCAAACGGAGTGGACAGGAATTGAATTCCGATTTCCTTGCAATAAGAAGAAAGCTCTTCAAAATCCTCATAAGAAAGCAGGAGCTTTCTTAACATCTCCCGCTGGCTCGTTTCCCGGCCTATATTCTCTTTCTGGTAGTCCGCCATTTCCGCATATCTGGATACCAGAGACGACAATTTCGCCGTCTGGAATTTCACGATATCGGCGCCGCATTCCTTCGCCGTCCATGCCAGTCTTTTCGCAATATCCAGACTTCCGTTATGGTTGACTCCCGCTTCGGCAATTATCAAGATTTTTCCCATCTACTTTCCCATCCTCGTCGAAACGATCTTACTCATATATTTCTCACACTCGCCCACATCTTTGTTTACAATACTCCCGGCTCCCACCACGGCATGGTTTCCCACCTTTATCCCCTGAAAGACAGTGGAATTCGCTCCCAGGAAAACATGATCCCCGATATCGGCGCCGCCGCACACCACGCCCGACACAGATACATGGCTGTAATCTCCCACCCTGCAGTCGTGTTCTATCACCGCGCACGTATTGATGATAGTCATCTTCCCGATTACACTATTCGCATTCAATACAGCGCCCTTCCCCACCAGAGCCCCTTCTCCCACGCGGACGTCCGAAGCCGTAACCGCCGTCGGATCTATGACCGCCGGTATGAGGTAACCGATCTCTTTTAACCGTTCATAAATATTATCTCTGACGTCTCCTTGTCCGAGAAATCCCACTCCCACAAACGCATAGTGAATGCCAAGATCATACAGCCCCTGCAGGTCGTCGTCACAGCCGATTACTTTATACCCCCGGTAGAAAAAGGCTTTCTGTTCAGGACGATCTACGAATCCGCGCACCTGATACTCTCCCAATGCTTCAATGGTGTCAAGCGCCGACCTGGCATGTCCTCCGCATCCCAGTATTATCATTTCCTTCATATATTGTTACTGTATCGAACCACTATTGATCCGCTCCTCCATCTTCTTCATCTCTTCAAATTCTCCCATATCAAGAAAGGAGTTCTCACTGATGGGATACATACCGACCTTTAATCCGTCGGACATAAGCTGCTCTGCAAGATTAGTCATATGATATACGGTCCCGTCAGGAATTCTTAAGATATGCTCCGGATTCACGATATACATCCCTGTGTTAATAAAATACGAAAGCATCGGTTTTTCCTCCATAGAGCTGACGATTCCCTGCCCCTTAGAATACAGGACTCCATAGGGAATCATGATATTCTTAAGCGAAGACACAATCGTCAAGTCGTTCCCCGATTCTTTATGAAACCTGAGTACTTCTCCATAATCGGCCTCAATAAGCGTATCACAATTCGCGACGATCACAGGCGCATCAAATCTCTCTTCTATCAGCTTAATACTTCCCGCCGTCCCAAGCGGCCGGTCTTCCTCCACATAATGAATCCTATAAGGAATATCCAATTCGCTAAAATACGACTTGATCATCGCCTTCTTATAGTTCACGGTAAGATAGAAATCACTGACCCCATACCGGCAAAAGCGGTGAAAGATACGCTCCAGAATCGGTATCCCGCCTACAGGAATCAAGGGTTTGGGGAGGATCTTCGTATAAGGATAGAGTCTTGTTCCCTTCCCTCCCGCCATGATAATAACCGGAGTGCCGCCAAGGGTTTTTCGAAACTTTGTCTTATCATTTTCCCTTTTGACGGCAAACATAATATTTTCTTCCGTCTCCCCGCATTCATTTGGCCCCTCCACAAGATACACCGGCC
>CANODD010000070.1 GCA_947564705.1 uncultured Dorea sp.
ATGTTACATATGTCAGAAAAGAGAGAGAATCATAGTGAATGAATTGGGGAAGAAGAAAACCACGCAAATGAGGATTGAAGATATGACAAAAAAGCTTATAGATATATTGGATAAATATAAAAATGAAAACTGGTGTCCCGATATCGCCTCAAATATTGACAATAATATACATAATATAATAAAACAATTAAAAGATGCAAAAGAAAATTTATCACAAAAACTGTATGAAATCAATCTGTCAGATGAATTACAAAAAGACAATATAATTAATAACATTCAAAATGATATTAAAACAGTCAAACAATTAATAATATATTTTACAGAAATGAGAGAAAATCTTTTTCATATAACAAAATTAAAAACAAATCAAATGATGTTTGACTCTCGATTAAATATATTCGTAATTAGTGATGATCTGTGTCCGATTTGTAATGTAAAATTATTTCCTTTGTGCGTTGACTATCATAAAATTATAGATGACGTTATTTTTTATAATGTGTTTGAAAATGGCTATGAATGTCCATGCTGCAAAAAAAAGTTTGCAATGCAGCATGATATAAATGATATTGATTTTATTCATGCAAACATCACTTTCGATTATCAGTATCTAAAGCATGAAAATGAATTGACTATTAATTGATATCCGGGGTAATCTGGCAAAAAGCTTCTGTTCCTTCTCCTTTGGATGACTGAAACCGAAGCTTTTATGTTTTGCCATTAATTAATTAATTGATTTATTCATGCTGCATCGCCTTCCGCGTAAGAGATAAGTAAACCCTCGTCCCCTTTCCGACTTCAGATTCAATCCAGATCTCATGACGCAGCTTATCCATCACAGACTTACACAGATATAATCCGATTCCCGTAGATTTCTTATCCGTACGTCCGTTATATCCCGTGAACCCTTTTTCGAATACCCGGGGAAGATCCTCCGGCGAGATCCCAATCCCGTTATCTTCTATCACGAGGCAGCTCTCCGTTTTCTTCAAATGATTCCTATTATCTGTCACGGGATTATTTTCCTGTTCCACGAATACACCGTCTTTCATATAGATGGAAACCCTCCCGCGCTCCTCTTTATTCTTAGTATATTTCAATGCATTTGACAAGATCTGTTCCAGCACAAAGACCAGCCATTTCTCGTCTGTCAATACGTTTTTCTCTACAGGCGCATACTCAAGCTTGATCTTTTTTAATATGAACATCTGCGAATACTTACGCACTGCCTGCCTGATCATAAGATCCAGTGAACAGAGCTTAAAAGACAGATCTGAGGACATATCCTCCATCCTCAGATAAGTAAGCGCCATCTCCACATACTGCTCGATCTTAAATAGTTCTAACTTCATTCCCTTTATATAATGCCCGGCTCCGTTTAAGTTTAAGATATCTTCAAACTCCTCGGAATCATATACTGCAGCCTGCATCCCTTCCAGCGTCTGAATCAGGACATGCATGGCCGAGATGGGCGTCTTAATCTGATGTACCCACATGCCATAATAGTCCATCATCTCCTGTCTCACAATCCGCCCTGTTGATTCCGTCTCCATCTTCATTTCGTATAATCTTGACAGGATTCTCTGATAATCCTTCTCCAGAAGCGTATCCGCCTCCGGAACCCCTTCAATTCCCGATGCAAGATTCTTCTCCGCCTCCGTCAGACTCCTGTGCTTTCTCACATACTTCAGGTAATCCGCCGCACCCGACAGCAGCAGCCAGACCGCCGACAGCAAGAAAGCATATTCTACCGCGTCTCTGCGGATATCATAGAGATAAGATACTGCTGCAAAGATTCCCGCAAATACGGCAGAAAAACAAATCTCTCTCCTTCTTTCTTTCAAAAAAGCAATCGTTACTTTTGTCTCCATCTCATCCGTATCCCTATTCCTATTCCTGAATTTTCTTCCCGCCGATACAAGTATTATTTCTCCGCCATATATCCAATTCCCTTCTTTGTCCGAATCATACGGGCGAGTCCGATCTGCTCCAGTTTCTTCCGCAGTCTTGCGATATTCACAGTCAAAGTATTATCGTCGATAAACTCGTCGCTTTCCCAAAGTCTTGTAATAATACTGTCCCTGGATACAATCTTTCCTGCATTCTCTAACAAGATCTGCAGGATACGGAATTCATTCTTCGTAAGCTCCAGCTTCTGCCCCTCATTCGTCAGCGTCGCATCACTTAAATTCAGGACCGCGCCATGATATTCCATCACATTCACCGATCCCTGGAAAGCATATGTCCGTCTTAACATTGCCTGCACTTTCGCTGTCACTACATTCAGATCAAAAGGTTTCTCAATGAATTCATCGCCGCCCATATTCATCGCCATGACGATATTCATATTGTCGTTGGCGGAGGACAGGAAGATGATCGGTACTTCCGACACTTTCCGTATCTCCTGGCACCAGTGAAATCCATTAAAGAACGGAAGCATGATATCCAGAAGAACCAACTGCGGATCGAATCTCAGGAATTCATCCAGGATATTCTTAAAGTCATCTGCACATCTTATCTCATAATCCCATTTACTCAGATGTGAAGCCAGCGTCCGGGCAATGACTCTGTCATCCTCTACAATCAATATCTTAAACATGCGCACTAACACCTCCTCCTGCACTCTACCTTATAACAAATAGCGTAAGCAGACTTCTTCCGCCGCTTACGCCATCCATTGCACCTTATATCTTATATCTTATTTACCGCCGCATGCAGGTACTCGTTGCTGACCTCATAGAATCTCTCGTTCTCCACTGCCTCCGCAAGCCCTGCGTCAATGGGCATCTTTCCTAATACCGGAAGTTCCAGCTCTCCTGCCACCTCGTCAATGCAGCTCTTGCCGAATACGGATATCTTCTTTCCGCAGTCCGGGCATACCAGATAACTGTAGTTCTCCACAACACCCAATACCGGGATATTCATAGCCTTTGCCATATTGTATGCTTTCTTCACGATCATCTGCACAAGATCCTGCGGAGAAGTCACGATCACGACGCCGTCCACCGGAAGAGACTGGAACACCGTAAGCGGTACATCGCCGGTTCCCGGCGGCATATCTACGAACAGATAGTCCAATTCTCCCCACATAACGTCTGTCCAGAACTGGGTAACCACGCCCGCGATCACCGGACCTCTCCATATAACCGGATCAGACTCATTCTCAAGAAGCAGATTCACGGACATGATCTTCGTACCGTCCTTTGCCTCACATGGGAAGATTCCTGCCTCGTCTCCCTGGGCTTTCTCATGAATCCCATACATCTTTGGAATCGAGGGTCCCGTCACATCTGCATCCATGATACCCACAGAAAATCCCTGCTCCCGCATCATTCTCGCAAGGGACGCCGTCACCATGGACTTGCCGACTCCTCCCTTGCCGCTGACAACGGCGATAACTTTCTTAATCTTTGAAAACGGATTCGCAGGCTCCCTTAAATCCTGCGGTTTGCTGCTGCATGATCCCGCATGTGCGCATCCGGCACAATCAGAGGAAGTGCAGCCGTTCTGCTGTTCTTCTGCCATAATTCCTACCTCTTTTCTGATATCATCTTACTCATTCACAACTGCGATCAGTTCTACTTCATACTTTACATTCTTCGGCAATATCATCCTACTCGTTCACAATTGCGATCAGTTCTACTTCACACTTTATATTCTTCGGCAATATCATCCTACTCATTCACAACCGCGATCAGTTCTACTTCACACTTTACATTCTTCGGCAATGTCTTTACCGCCACACAGCTTCTCGCCGGCTTAGATGTAAAGTACTTCGCATACACTTCATTAAACGCCGCAAAATCTCCCATATCCGCCAGGAAACAAGTGGTCTTCAAAACCTGGTCGAAGGATGTTCCCGCAGCTCCTAAGACTGCGGCCAAGTTCTTGCATACCTGATCCGCCTGGCCTTCGATGGTATCCGCCTCAACTTCACCCGTCGCCGGATTGATGGGAACCTGTCCAGCAGAATAGAAGATTCCGTTATGCACGTACCCCTGTGAATATGGTCCTAACGCTTCCGGCGCATTCTTTGTCGCAACTACTTTCATGATAATCTCTCCTTTACTGTTTTGATCATATATCTTGCTGCCAAGAAACTGTATCAAAATAATTCTACAGTTTCTTAGCGTCTTATTGCACTGCTTTATATTGTACTACATTTACAGTAAAGTTATCAATAGTTTTGTTAACGCAATCCATACCGCGAGTAACTTCTATATATAAACGGCAGCAATATGATGGAAACAACAGAATACAATACCATCACAAACGGAAGCTGAAGGATTACAATATCTCCTATCTGGAAAAGAGTCGGGACCTTCACGGCCTGGATAACATTAGTCAGCACATCCGTCGTATAATAGACGACTCTGGTAACATCCGAAAGAGACCGTGCAATAAAGAGCATCATGCAAAACATGAAAAACGGAATACAGACCGCCACTTTCGCAGTACGCATCTTCGCCGTCACCAGCATCGTTACCGACGCTGAAAGGAGGCTTGCAATATAGCCGCATACGATGATCAGGAGATACCTCTGTCCCTGCGTCATCACATAGACACTGTAGGGGTCCTCAATCTGGTATGGCGTATGAAAACCGCTGACTCCCATAATTCCAAATGATATCAATGACATAATCCCCACTCCTGCCCAATAAACCACGGTTGCGGTGATCATTCCCGCCGCGATTTTATTCCTGACTGCCTTTGACCGTCCATATTTCGCGGCAAAGAACACCAGCTCCGCATGATTGCGGAACTCCTCGTCAAAGATTCCCGCCGCCATAAATCCAATGACGATTACCAGAATAATCACATAAGTCTGTATATACATGGTCATGGTTTCCCACGAATCGTACGCCTCATAATCAGCCGGGATTTCCAGCTTTCCGTACTGCTCTTTTATAAACTCCTCCTGCTCAGGCGTTTTCCCGTACTCTTCCGACGCTTTTTGCTGATTATCGGCATAGATGTCATAAATATTGTTCACCTCTTCTTCAGATATCCGAACCATAACATCCGGCAGAAATTCTGGCTCCACGGTATACACATTCGCTGTAAAATTCAAAATATCCCAGTAAGCCTGTACTGTTTCCCCGTATTCAGTATCCGGAACCTCTCCCTGATACTGCTGCCTGAGCCCCTTATAGTCTCGCACCGCATCGGCGATCCTTTCTGCCGTGAGTTTCCCTTTCCATTGATTCTTGTCTGCCGCAAGCTTCCGCCCGGCGGTTATTTTACCAATCCCGTCAAGACTTACCCCGTCAGTATCCGTGTAACGCATACTTTCAGCCGCGAGAAAACTATATCCCACGGCGATCAGAAGCGCCGCAATCAGAATCAGCTTATTGACCGTCTTTGAAAAATATTTCTTTAATTCAAACTTCAACATTTTCGTCACCCGCTTTCTCACCAAAATACAACAGAAACGCGTCCTCCAGCGTGGCCTCCTCCCGCGCCGCGTTTTCCGCCGGGGGAGTTTCCGAGAGAATCCGAAGCTCCACGCCGCCGGCTACATGCTTCACATTTCCCACCGGATACTTCTGCAAATACTGATTTACATCTTGTCTCGGAACCACACAAGTCCAGACCTCTTCTCCCATCGAAGCGATCAGGTCTTCGGAAGTCCCTGTATAAAACAACTTTCCCTCCCTCATCAACAATATCTGTTCCGCGATAAATTCCACATCCGACACAATATGGGTGGAAAGCAGTACCAGACGATCCTCAGAAAGCTCGCTGATCAAGTTGCGGAAACGGATCCGTTCGCTGGGGTCAAGCCCCGCCGTCGGTTCGTCCAGCACCAGAATCTTCGGATTGTTCAGCATCGCCTGGGCAATCCCGACGCGCCTCGCCATTCCGCCGGACAGCGCCTTCATCTTGCGGTTCTTATATCTTGACAGCCCGACCATCTCCAGCAGCTCCTTCATTCTCTTTCTCGCCACAGCCGGGCGTATGCCCTTGATCGACGCGATGTACATCATATAATCTGAGACAGAGAGATTCGGATAATACCCGAAGTCCTGCGGCAGATATCCCAGCAGATCCCTGTATCTTTTCTCCAGTCTGAAAATATCCTCCCCGTTCCATGTAATCTCGCCGGCAGTGGGCCGTGTCACCGTACAAAGCATCTTCATCAGCGTAGTCTTTCCCGCGCCGTTCACTCCCAGAAGTCCGTATACACCCGTTTCCATAGTATAAGTGATATCGTCGACCGCAACGATTCCTCCATAATTTTTTGATACGTTTTTAAAACTTAATTCCATCTTCCTAAGCCTCCCAAACTCTCTCGCTGCAAGACAGCGATTTCTGAACACAAAAAACCAGATATCCAAAGAAGAGCAGAATCACCCCGCCCCATACCGGTACGGCGATCCTCTCATAAAGCCTGTTGTTCACCGTCACCGTCAGCCAGACGAGACTCCACACCATACACATAGCTGCTGCCGTATAATCCATACCCTGCCTCCTGCTGCATAACAGCCTGAAACAGATGCAGCAGGACATAAGGAGAGGCAGCAGAAAATTCACCGCCAGCCAGTATGCCATAACCTGAACAGTCTGCAGAGCCATTGCAAAGAAAGCCGTAACCATAACCATATCCACGGCTGCAAACAATAAAATTCTCGCGGCGCAGATCTGCCGCAGCGAATAGTAGGATGCCTTTTCAATGGCGACAGAAGAATATCTGCGGTTCTTCCAGATCTCCGGAATGATCAGGATTGCAAATACCGCGGCAAGCCCTCCTGTCATCCGCTCCATCGTTCCGTTCATCCCGTTGTCCTTAAGCAGATACCAGAGAAACAGCAATACGACGCCCTGCAGCGCCCACCATTTTTTCTCGATATAATGCGACTGCTCATACAAGAATTCAAAATATGAGATCCGTCCGTCTTCCTTCCCCACTATCACGGTTTCGCACCGGGCAACGACCTCTTGAACTGAAGTTTCCCGGATATAGTCATTCTGTATCATCCTCTTGTACTCTTTGATTTGCTTTTGATACCGCCTCATATCCCTTCACCTCCCTAAATATTCCGACAGTTTCTTTCTTGCTTCCCGAACACGGTACTTTACCAGCGGTACGTTGATATTCAGCATCTTTGCAATTTCCCGCTGCTTCAACCCCTGAAAGAAGAACAGTATCGTAATCTCCTTCAACTCCTCCGGCAGACTGTCCACCGCCCGCTGGATATCCAGCTTAAGCTCTACGCTGCCGCTGTCTTCCTCCGGTATATCCTGCATCTCTCCCGGAAGTACTTCTTTCTTCTTTTTGAAATAATTCTTGATACAGTTTCCGGCAATGCAGTATAAATAGTTCTTCACCTTTCCCATCTCTGTATACGTGTCTATCGTTTCAAAGAATCTCAGGAATGTTTCCTGTGTCATATCCTCCGCACAAGTCCTGTCATGGATATGCAGAAAGCAGTATTGATATATGGAAGGATAATATTTTCTAACGAACTGTTCTCCCGCCTTGCCGCTTCCAGTTTTCATTTTTTCTATCAGTAAAAAATCCGGATTCACTTATGCCGCTCCTTCCCGATGCACATTAATCTTCTCCTCTTTTTTCACGCGCTTATCTATATTAACAACCGATACCCTTAAAAAGATAGTCAAAAAATAAATTTATTTCCTCTGCACGGGGCTGTGCATAAAAAGGCAGGAAATCTTTTTCAGACTTCCTGCCTAATACATGATCCATCTAACGTCATTCAAATTCCGGATCTCATAATCCACTCTTGCCTCCGTATGATTCTCAAGCCCGCCCGGGTTATACCAGCAGGTCTTGATACCGGCGCAGGTTCCTCCCATCATATCGCCGGTCAGGGAATCCCCGATAATCAATACCTTATCCCTGTCTGCTGCATTAATCTCCTTCAATACGATATCAAAAAATTCCTTTGCCGGCTTCTCATACCCTACCTGTTCCGACAGGAAAATAC
Source organism: uncultured Dorea sp. (assembly GCA_947564705.1). Classification (GTDB taxonomy): domain Bacteria; phylum Bacillota; class Clostridia; order Lachnospirales; family Lachnospiraceae; genus Sporofaciens. Next base: position 7,947 of record CANODD010000070.1, read on the forward strand.
CATCCATAAGCTTATCGAAACCGGAATTTTTAAGCTTCTTTGTCTGTGCCGCTATCGTCCCGTTCGACACTACATACTGCCTGTACCTTCCTCTGAGGGAAGTCACAATCTCCTTACTGTTATCACAAAACGCGATGGTATCGCCAAGACGCAGCTGATAAGCCGCATTGAAGCTTTCTCCCAGCGATTCATCCAGCCCTTCGCTTCGGAAGAACTCCTTAAAACGCCCCACCAGGATCTGCGGTTTCGTCATCTCTCCAAGTTCCAGCTTCTCCCAATATCTCTTATTGATCCTGGAATACCTGCCTATCATCTCATCTGTACATTCTCCCAGCCCGAACTCCCGGAAAAGGGAGCTTATCGCTGCTTTCTCCGCCGTCAGGAAATCCAGCAAAGTTCCGTCCACATCCCATAATATAACTTCAAATCGACTCATCGTATCCTCCCGGCAGACTGTCCTAAAACTGCTTTCCGCAAGGTCTGCCACATGACTAATCCTTCCATATCACCTCATAGCTTTCAGATAATATACAGCCAACTGTGTGCGGTCTCTTAGACCTATCTTATCCAAGATACTGCTGATATAATTACGCACCGTTCCTTCACTCAAAAAGAGTCTCTCCGCAATCTCTTTGTTGCTGTAGCCCTCTGCCACCAGAGATATAACATGCAGTTCCTTCTCGCTGATATCATAGGCTTTCCAGTCAAAGGTCTTCTTCTCATGCAGAAGCTGGGGAATCTTGGAGATAATCTCTGTTCCAAACACTGTCTGGCCGGTATACACCGCCCTGATCGCCGGAAGGATGCTCTGGTAATCCTGCTTCAGCAAATATCCCTTCACACCGTATTTTAATGCCTTCACAATATACTCATCATCTGCAAAAGTCGTCAAAAGGAGTATCCGTGCCTCCGGATATTCCTTCATGATCTGCTTTGACGCATCCAGACCGCTGACCTTCTGCATACGGATATCCATCAGCAGTACGTCCGGCCTGTGCTCCCGGTACAAGGAGAGCGCCTCGCTGCCGTCCTGGCCTGTCCCGGCGACAGTCACGTCTTCCCCCGCCTCCAGTATCGTCTTAAGCGCGCTGGCAACCAGTATATCATCATCTACAATCACAATCTTCATACCATAACCTCTCTCTTACATCCCCGGCATCCTCGGCGTCTTTTTGTGCGTCCTCTTCGGTATGGTAATATAGATCCTCCACCCCTTTACCTGCCGGATCTCGATATTTCCGCCGAATGAATCAACACGGTCTTTCATATTCTTAAGACCGATCCCCGACGATCCGCCGCCCTCCGGCAATCCGTCCTGCGTAAGCCTCAGACTCTTTGACCCCGCCGTACCGTTATCCTCTATAATCAACTGATAGAATCCCGGATGTTCCCTGGCAATCACCCCTGCCTGTGTGGCGTCGCTGTGCTCTGATATATTATGAAGCGCCTCTTTTACAATTGCGATAAAACTGTACCGGATCTCCCTCGGTACGTCATAACCCATATCATATTCAAGTCTGGCAGGACAGAAAGAAAATTCCTTCACCAGACTTTCCAGCGTCTCCTTCAGATTCACAGATTCATCATGGATGTCATGAACGCTTTTTCTTACACTGGTCATCGCCGCGTTCAGCGTCTCTTCTAATTGCTCCATAGACGCCGATAGTTTTCCGTCCCCATGTACAGCCTTCATCGCGCCCACCATCAGGATAGCGCGGGACAGCATATGCCCTACATTATCATGAATCTCTCTCGCAATCCGGTTTCTCTCTCTCAATGTCGCCGTATAGATCTCATAATCCTGCTTCTCAAGGATACTCTGATTCTTCTCCTTCAGCAGCAGGTTCTTCTCCGCCCCGTCGTCCCGCGTCTTACGGAATTTCTCTTCCAGCTTAAGATAACGGCCGGTCTGATATTGGAGTAATCCGGCCACCATGCTTCCGACCGCTGTCAGACACACCACCGCCGGACTGACAGGACCATAACGCCAGATACATAATACTCCAAGCGCCGCCGCAGGCACATATCTCTGCTCCCCCAATATACCATATAAAACCAGAGGGGTAAATAGCAGAAACTGCGGACATATAAAAGAAAGAATCAGATAAATCAAGGTGAATCCCCTCTTCCTCCATTCCTGCCCTGCCAGGCTATTTCCACACGCATAAAGAAGCGCCCCAAGCGCCGCCGCAACGAATAATCCGTCCGCCGGCACAAAAAACAACGCCGCAAAACAATATACCCAGAGTACCGCCTGGTCTGTTACACCCTTCATTTTTATCTCCCCACGACAGACAGTCTGCCGTATATTGCAAAATTTCATTACATTTGTCACATCTCGTTCTGACACCTGCCACTACCATTATATACATCATTCCTCTATACTACAAGTATGAAAATCTAACACAAACTATCAGGAGGTATTATCATGGCTTCAAACGACTTTATCTGTATAGAAAATCTGGTAAAAAGATATCATGACCTGGTGGCTTTGGACCACCTGAACTTAAGTATTCAAGAGGGCGAGGTCTTTGGTCTTCTGGGCCCCAACGGTTCCGGCAAGACAACCGCCATCAACTGCCTGCTGGCGCTGCTGAAATACGACAAAGGATCCATATCCATATTCGGTCAGGAAATGCATCCTGACAGTTATGACATAAAGAAAGACATCGGCGTCGTCATGCAGAATGTCGCTGTCTTTGAGCAGATGAGCGTCCGGGAAAATATCGATTATTTCTGCGGCCTGTACATCAGGGACAAGGCGGCAAGACGCCGGCTGGTGGACGAAGCCATCGAGTTCACAGGATTAGAAGATTTTACGAAGATGCGGCCGAAGAAGCTCTCCGGCGGACTCCTCCGAAGACTTAATATCGCCTGCGGCATCGTCCATAAGCCAAGGCTGATTATTATGGATGAACCTACCGTCGCCGTCGATCCCCAGAGCCGCAACAAGATCTTAGAGGGTATCCTCGAATTAAACCGGCAGGGTTCCACCATCATCTATACTTCTCATTATATGGAGGAAGTAGAACAGATCTGCTCCCGGATCGCCATTATAGACCATGGACGTGTATTAGCGACAGGAACTACCGAGGAACTGAAGCAGATGATTAAGACCGGCGAGAGCATCACCATCGAGGGAATCCTGCTTAGCCCGGAGATACTTGCCGCTATCCGCGGCCTGCCCCATGTCTTTGACCTGACCTACGAGACAAAAGATGTGACTGCACGGGCGAAGGAGCTTGCCGTAGAGCTGATT
>CANODD010000071.1 GCA_947564705.1 uncultured Dorea sp.
CGAGGAAGAGGCAGCCCGCAAGGCGGCGGAAGAGGCCCGTAAGGCAGCCGAGGAAGAGGCAGCCCGCAAGGCGGCGGAAGAGGTCCGTAAGGCAGCCGAGGAAGAGGCAGCGCGTAAGGCGGCAGAGGAAGAAGCAGTACGCAAAGCGGCAGAAGAAGAGGCGGCGCGTAAGGCGGCAGAGGAAGAAGCAGTACGCAAAGCGGCAGAAGAAGAGGCGGCGCGTAAGGCGGCAGAAGAAGAAGCGGCGCGTAGAGCGGAAGAAGAGGCCCGTAAAGCAGCCGAGGAAGAAGCAGCCCGCAAGGCGGCAGAGGAAGAAGCGACCCGCAGGGCAGCAGAAGAATACGCGTACAGACAGACCGAGAAAACGGCGGACGAGAGGAAGAAGGATAACAAAAAAGTCAAGCAGACGACGCGGGAGAATGTTGCGATTGATATAGAAGATGAGAAACAAGATATTGACGCAATAGGTAAGACGAAGCGTATTCCGGATGATGTTGTACGGCTTATGGAAGAGTTGGGGAATGATTCGCCAAAAGAGAATGACGAGATTTCATTGGCAGGAAGCAGTATCGAAGAAGAACTTGAGAATTATGTGAGGGAAGAAGCCGAGCGAGAATTAGCAGAGGAGACTTTTGAAGAAGAGTTTGAAGAGGAAGAGTTTGAAGAAGAAGACTTTGAAGAAGACTTCGAAGAGGAAGACTTTGTAGAAGGTGATTTTGAAGAAGAGGACTTCGGAGAAGAAGATTTTGAGGAAGAGGAAGACTTCGGGGAAGAAGATTTTGAGGAAGAGGAAGACTTCGGGGAAGAAGATTTTGAGGAAGAGGAGGACCTCGAAGAAGAGTTTGAAGAGGATGATGATCTTGCAGAAGAAGACTTCGAAGAGGAAGACGAGTTTGAAGAAGATGATTTTGAAGATGTGGAGGATTACATAGAAGAGGACGAGGAATTAGGGGATGAGATAGAAGAAGACGATTTTGAAGAGGATGATTTTGAAGAGGACGATCTGGAAGAGGAGGAGCTTGAGGAAGAAGAGGAAGAGTTCGAGGAAGAGGATCTGGAAGAAGAGGACCTGGAGGAAGGGGAATTGGAGATAGAAGAACCGTCGGAAGAGGAGATTCAGGCCAGATTTAAAAAATCTAAGGGGAAGGGGGTTCCTTTTGATACAGGATTTGTCGTTACCGGAAGATATGATCTAAGTGCAACCAGCGAGATCGGACTGAAAGCAGGACTAACAGAAGAGCAAAAGAAGTTGTTCTCTTATTTTGTTCCCGTCAGAGGTATGAGCGAGCAGATCGTAGAAGTGTTGGATAATGACCGGAGGGCGAGAAAAGAGGGTACTTCCAAGACTGGGAATCTTCTCGTAATAGGGCGTAAAGGTTCTGGAAAGACTGTGTTGGCGGTGGATATCGTGAAAGCGATACAGAAGCAGAGGAATCTGAAGCAAGGTAAAGTGGCTATCGTTACGGGCGAGTCTTTGAATAAGAAAGAACTTACAAATATTATCCAGAAGCTTCGGGGCGGAGCGATTATTATTGAGAAAGCAGGAAAGCTGAATTCACGTACAATCAAAGAATTAAATCATATAATGGAGAAAAAGACCGGAGAATTGCTTTTTGTGCTTGAAGATCAAAGGAAACCGTTGGAGCGTATTCTTACGGCAAATCCTGACTTTAAGAAAAAGTTTACTTCAAGGTTGGAATTACCGGTTTTCATTAATGATGAATTGGTAACGTTTGGCCAGACTTATGCAAAGGAAAACGGCTATAAACTGGATGAAATGGGAATTCTTGCTTTGTACAGCAGAATCGACGTAATGCAGAGAGAGGATCATGCCGTATCCGTAGCCGAGGTTAAGGATATCATGGACGAGGCGATCGAACATTCGCAGAAAGCGAATGTGAAGCATCTGGCGCGGAGAGTATTCGGCAGAGGCACGGATGAGTCCGATAGAATTATCCTGAAGGAAGAAGATTTTAAAATTTAAGACAAAATAAAAAAAGAAAGAGTTTTGACAGATAAGATGGTGCAAAACTCTTTCTTTTTGCGTCGGTCTAAAGTATAATAATATATATCGTAACAGAATGTGAGGTATGTGGATATGGCAGAAAAGAGAAAAAAACCATATGAAATCGGAGAACTGGATCATTATCTTCTGGGACAGGGAACTCATTATGAGATCTATAAGAAGATGGGAGCTCATAAGGTGAAGAAGGGAAAGAAGGAAGGCGTATATTTTGCGGTATGGGCGCCCCATGCACGTTCGGTATCTGTGGTGGGAGATTTCAATGAATGGAATATGGAAGCAAATCCGATGGAGAGAGGAGAGCCGCTTGGCATATATACATGCTTTATTCCGGATATTGAAGAGTACGCTTTGTATAAGTATTGTGTGCAGACTTATAAGGGTGAGTATGTGTTTAAGGCCGACCCGTACGGAGCTTACGCGGAGCTGAGACCGGGGACGGCGTCCAGAGTGGCGGATCTTACGAAGATCAAGTGGACGGATGACGCATGGATGGAGAATCGGAGGAAGTGGAAGCACACGGAACAACCGATGTCTATCTATGAGGCGCATATCGGTTCGTGGAAACGGCATCCAGGCAGAGAAGACGAGGGATTCTATAATTATCGGGAATTTGGTAAAGAGATTGCAAAATATCTGAAGGATATGGGATATACGCATGTGGAACTGATCGGAATTGCGGAGCATCCTTTTGACGGGTCCTGGGGATATCAGGTAATCGGGTATTTCGCTCCTACTTCAAGGTATGGGACGCCGGAGGATTTTGCGTGGATGATTAATTATCTTCATAAGAATAAGATCGGTGTGATCTTAGACTGGGTTCCGGCTCATTTCCCAAGAGATATACATGGACTGGCTGACTTTGACGGAACGCCGACTTATGAGTATGCGGATCCAAAGAAGGGGGAGCATCCGGACTGGGGTACGAAGATCTTTGATTACGGGAAGAATGAAGTGCGGAATTTCCTGATCTCGAATGCATTGTATTGGATCGAACAATTCCATGTGGACGGGCTCCGGGTGGACGCGGTGGCGTCTATGCTTTATCTTGATTATGGTAAGCAGGACGGTCAGTGGATTGCGAACAAATATGGCGGCAATAAGAATCTGGAAGCTATCGAATTCTTTAAGCATCTGAATTCTGTCGTGCTCGGAAGGAACCCAGGGGCGCTTATGATCGCGGAGGAATCGACGGCATGGCCGATGGTAACCGGTAACGTGGAGGATGACGGACTGGGCTTCAGCCTGAAGTGGAATATGGGATGGATGCATGATTTTACGGAATATATGAAGTTAGATCCGTATTTTAGAAAGGGTCATCATAATCAGATGACATTTGCCATGAGCTATGCCCATAGTGAGCGTTATATTCTGGTATTGTCGCATGATGAAGTCGTGCATCTGAAATGTTCTATGTTGAATAAGATGCCTGGGCTGGGATTTGATAAGTATGCGAACCTGAAAGTCGGATATGCATTCATGATGGGGCATGCCGGCAAGAAGCTTTTGTTTATGGGACAGGAATTTGCACAGCTTCGTGAGTGGAGCGAGGAGAGAGAGCTTGACTGGTTCCTTCTGGCAGAAAGTGAACACCAGCAGCTTCAGAGCTGGACGCGGGATCTGCTGCATCTGTATAAGCGCAATAAAGCGATGTACGAGTTGGATGACAGTTGGGAAGGATTCGAATGGATCAATGCGGACGATGCTGACAGAAGTATTTTCAGCTTTGTAAGGCATTCCAAGGGAAATAAGAAGAATCTGCTGTTTGTATGTAATTTTACGCCGATGGCAAGGGACGATTACAGAGTCGGAGTGCCGAGGAGAAAGCAGTATAAGCTGATCATGAACAGCGATGATGTGAAGTATGGCGGAAAGGGAGAGGAGAGACCGGTCGTATATAAGTCTGTGAAGCAGGAGTGTGACGGAAGACCATTCTCGTTCGCGTATAAGCTGCCACCGTATGGGGTTGCAATATTTGAATTCTAATCTGATTTTGCCGAAGTGAAAGCAGGAAAAGAAAAAGTGTGTAAGTCCGTGATACATATTTATCGGGGGCTTACACACTTTTTAAGTTCTCTTATATCATCTGCCGCAGGTCTGTATTAGAATGTGTCGGAGACGGCGGCGCTGTCAGTGTCGAGATCGGAAGTGTTATTGTCTTCCGCCTCGCCGCCGTTTGCTGCAGAAGCGTCAGGCTGGCGGTCGGCGTCGGTTTCGGTTCCGTCTGCCGCTGTTTCATCGTTGTTATCCGCAGGATCGGCGTCGGATTCTTCGTCTGTCATATCGTCAAGCTTAACGTCGTCTGCCTCGTCCTTGTCTGCCATGTCGTCTGGGTTTTCGGAATCTTCCGGATCTTTTTCGTTACTCTCTTCGTCTGTAGTTTCTTCTTCCGAATCCTCGTCTCCTCCGAAGAGTCCTTTGAAGAAGTTTGTTACTTTGCTCCAGAAACCGCCTTCATCTTCGGAGTCTTTTTCTATTGCTTCCAGTGTACTGTCGATTACGGCGTCTGCGCCGAGGACGTCGTCGTTCGTATTATTGATGATACCTCCGTCGCTTTCATCGCCGCCGCCGGTAAAGACATTTTTGATAGAATTCCACAGGTTGGAGAAGAAACCGCTTTCGCTGGCTTTTCCCTCCAGATTCTCCAGAGTTTTCTGAAGAGACTTTACATCATAATCATATTGGGAGATGTTCTGCATCAGAGAATTGATCTTCGACATCTGCTCCTCTGTGAGTGTGATGTTATAAGTCTTGGCGGCATCGTCGATAGCGTCTTTGATATCTGCTTCATCTGTCAGCCCTTCTTTGATGACTTCTTGTTTGACTTCGTTCATCAGGTCTGCGGCGTCTTTCTGCCCGATACTGTCTGCGAGCTCCCCTGTCGTTACAAGCTCTTCTGTTGCGGCAGCTTTCTGCTCTTCGTTCAGAGTCGTGCCGCTTGCTTTCTCGTATGCCATCATGATTCCGGTCAGGGCTCCTGTGCCGGATACCTCGATGGGCGACGCTGCGACGACGTTACAGTTCTCGACGCCGGAAGTCAGAAGAGTGCTTGCGATCATAGAACTTGTCACGAAAGTAAGATTCCCCACTTTAACCTGAATGCCGCCGCTGGTGGTAGGTTCTACATAGGCGCAGCTATAGGTTCGGGTTCCGATCTGTGCTTCCGATGCGATACCTTCCATGTATTTTCTTTCATCTGCATTCGTAACTTCAATTGTGTCAACTTTGTCGGCCGTAGTTCCGAAATACTGGTACATAGAAGTCTTCTGTTCTTCTGTCAGATTGGCTCCGAGTGTGACGACTTTGGAGCTGTCCGCTTTTACCGTTATGGGAAGGCTTATACATGTTAAGGCAGCAGCCATCGTAATTGGTATGATTTTCTTGAATTTCTTCATAATGTTTGGTGAAATCACCTATACCCCCTTTTTTCTTAAGTCCTACATAATATAACATATTCTCCTGTGTTTGCAAATAAAATAAGCCTTAACTATTTCTAAAGATTTTTTGTAGACGCCGTTCAAATATGGTCTCGTCGAGTAATCCCTGCATCGTGCCAAGGCATCTGCCGCGTAGGAAAAAGGCGAAGGTCGGAACGATATCGGCTCCGTAATCAGCGGCGAGAAGAGAGGATTCATCGATCTCAACTTCGCAGAACCTGATATGTCCCCGGTACTTTTTTTCAAGCTCTTCTATCATCGGCTTCATCATGGCGCATTTGCCGCACCACAGGGCATAGAACATGACGACAACCGGAATTGAACTGCGGTTTATCTCTGCAGTGAAGTTTTTTTCGGTTAAGTGTAACATGATATCCACCTTTCTTAGCCTGCCGGACTATACAGACAGTATATTATTATATATGCAGGGAACAGGGGATTGGTGAATATAATTGAAATGTATGGACAGAGAAGCGCCTGCCGGGATGTCCGGCAGGCTAGCGTTCGGGATTCAGTATTTGGAATTCAGCGTCCGGGATTCAGTGTTTGGGATTCAGCGTTCGGGATTCAGCGTCCGGCATACCTCGTCCATAGAGTGTTTCAGGCAATGCAGCGCCTTATGTAATTTCTTGCGGCGGTAGGTGTATTCACAGAGTTTTTGCCTCATATTCTTCTTACATCTTCGTCCCATAGTCATTCTCCGATATGATTCTTTCATACATTATATATGCAGAGAAATGTATAGTTGTGAAAGTATTACTTTTTTCGTCCGGCGATTAGTTTATAGATGGGATTCCCCAGGGAAGAGAATTTCTCTTCATACTCAGTCATAATATTTCCCTGGTTCATATCAGGATCTCCATGCAAGTCGTAGGTGCATGCCGTTATCTGAAAGAACGGGCAGGCTTCGATCTCCGCAACAGAGAAATCAAAGAGAAGCCGGTTATCGGTTTTAAATTCAATAGAGCCGTTTTCCGTCAGGATTTTCTCATAACGGGAAAGGAACTCCCGGGAGGTAAGCCGTCTTGCGGCGTGCCTTGCCTTGGGCCAGGGATCGGAGAAATTCAGATAGATACGGTCCACCTCTCCCGGGGCGAATACGTCGGCGGCATTGCGTGCGTCCATACAGATGAAGCGGATGTTAGAGAGCCTTTGTCCGGCTTCTCCTGTCGCCTGGCTTTCCTGCGGCTGAATCTGAGAGCCTGCGTCTGGCGGAAGAGCAGAGGCGGAAGAGGGAGCACCAATACATATGGTGTAATACTTTTCTACTGCCCGGAGCAGGACGCTGGAATAGCGTTCGATGCCGATATAATTAATATCCGGGTTCTGTCCGGCAAGGGTCAATAAAAACTGACCTTTTCCCATGCCGATCTCTATGTGGACCGGATTGGGACTGCCAAATATTTTATGCCATGTTCCGCGGCATTCGATCTCATTTTTAACAACTTCTTTACACTCGTTTAACACGCTGCCGGCGCGTGGTATATTTCTAAGGCGCATATGCAAAAACCCCCTGTTTTCAAGCATCTTTCTATGTCTTATAGTTTAGCGTCGCAGGAGGAAAAAGTCAATTCTATATAAGTGTGTGAAAAACATAACAGAAGGCTGCTTTTTTGTTGATTTTGACTATGGAATTTTGAAAAAAAGGGAGTATATTATAATAGTGTGCAAAATATGCGGAAAAGTGGTGCAATTTATCATGATAAACACTGCAATGAGAAGGAGGAGTTACAGGTAACTCTAAATATCGAGGAATGGAGGCGGCCAGATGAACACGGTGGTTAAGAAATTGGCGGATATCGAAGCAACGGCCGAAGCGATTGTGGAGCATGCGCAGACTCAGAAAAGCGAGATTGAGAAGAAGATTCAGGCGCAGAGGGATCGTTTTGACGCGGCGATTGAGGACGAGACCCGGAAACAGCTATCAAAGATCAGGCAGGATGCGGATGCCAAGATGGAGCGTATCCTTTCGGAACAGAGAGAGAAGAATCATTCGGCGATCGATAATCTGAAGAAGGAGTTCGAGGAGAATCATACCGTATATGCCCGGGAGATCTTAGAACGGATAACAGAGGTGTAGAACATGGGAAATGTGATGTCATACAGCGGGCTGACCACGAAGATACGGGCGATGCAGGCCAAGCTTCTTACGCAGAGGGATTATGAGAGTCTTGCGAACTTAGGAAGCGTGCCGGAGGCGATCGAGTATCTGAAGGAGAAGCCTGCCTATGTAAGATATGTGGAACAGATGGACATATCGCTGTATCACAGGGGGAACATGGAGAAGATTCTGTATCAGTCGCTGTTCGATGATTATACGAGAATCTTTCGGTTTGCGGGCATAGAACAGAAAAAGTTCCTTAAGATCTATTGGAAGAGATATGAGATCGACCTGATTAATTATTGTCTGCGTATCGTGTTCAACCACTATGATGTGCCATTTGATATAGAATATAAGAAGGAATTTTTTGATAAATATTCTCAGATATCGATTGACAGACTTGCTACGTCCCGCAGTGTGGAGGAGCTCATTGATAACCTTAAGGGGACGGAATATTACGCGCCGCTTATGGCGCTCCAGGACGCGAAGGATGTGACGCTGTTCGACTATGACCTGGCGCTGGATCTGTATTATTTCACTACGATGTGGAGAAAGAGCCGGCGTATTCTCAAAGGGGATGAGCGTAAGATGTATATCCGGGACTTCGGAACGAAGATTGATCTTCTGAATATCCAGTGGATCTATCGTGCGAAGAAATACTACAATATGCTTCCGCCGGATATCTATTCCCTGACGATACCGATCCACTATAGATTAAGTGTGGAATCCTTCAAGAACCTGGTAGAGACTCCGACGCTGGATGAGTTCGAGAAGCGTATGGAGGATACGTATTATGCCAGAAGATATGAAGAGCTTAGCGGGAAGACGCTGGAGGGTGTGTATAAGGAATGTCTGGAGCAGTTGTATTTAAGCGACAGGAGACGCGATCCTTACTCTATTGCGATGATAAATTCGTATCTGTTTTTAAAGGAAGAAGAGATTAATAAACTGACTACGGCCCTTGAATGTATTCGTTACGGTTTATCTTCAAGAGAGACGTTGGCATACTTAGGAGGTGTGATTCAATGATTGTAAAGATGAAGTTCTTGAGCATCAGCGGCCCGAGACTGGATATCGACCGCGTATGCGACAAGTATCTTTCCAAATATGAGATGCAGCTTGAGAATGCGGTCACCGAATTGAAGACGACTGATAATCTCCTGCCGTTCGTAGAGGTGAATCCGTACAAAGACGCGCTGGCCAAGGCAGAGCAGTTCGCGGCTCTGCTGCCGGAAGGAAGCTCGAAGATGGACCAGTCCATGTCGAAGGAGGATATGCTTACATTTATCCGGGAACTCAATCATGATTATCTGAAGCTTCAGGAGAAGAAGGAACTGCTGAGCAAGAAAGAGAATGATGTGCGGGAGAAGCTGAATGTCCTGGAACCCTTCGCGCCTTTGGAGCTGGATCTGTATAAGACGGCGCGTTATAAATATATGAAGGTACGGTTCGGAAGGATCAATGTGGATTATTATAAGAAGCTTGAGAAATACCTCTTTGATGATCTGCAGGCTGTGTTCCTGGAAGGAATAAGAAACGAGAACTATGTATATGGATGTTATTTCGTGGCTAACGCGGATATGAGTAAGGTAGATTCGGCATTCAACTCCCTGCATTTTGAGAGAATCTCGATTCCGGCCGAATATGTCGGAACTCCGAAAGACGCCTGCGCTGATATGCAGAAAGAGATCGACGGGACGAAGGACCAGATGAAGGATATCGACCAGAAGATCGAGGAATTGGTGACCAGCCAGTCGGCAAAGCTTCTGGGCGCCAGGAAGAGGCTGGAAGAGCTGTCGAATAATTTCGACGTCCGTAAGATGGCGGCAAGGACGGACGCAGGGGATAATAAGGAGGACTACTATATCCTCTGCGGCTGGATGGGAGAGGATGATGTGGAGGCTCTTCTTGAAGAGTCGAAGGATGACGACAGGATATTCATTGTCGTGGAGGAAGATCGGGAGAAATTCTTCGGAGAACCGCCGACGAAGCTTAAGAATCCGAAGCTTTTCAAGCCTTTCGAGATGTTCATCCAGATGTACGGGCTTCCTGCCCATGACGAGATGGACCCGACTATGTTCGTGGCGTTGACGTATACGTTTATCTTCGGCGCCATGTTCGGGGATGTGGGACAGGGATTCTGCCTGTTCGCGGCCGGCGGTCTGATCTATCTTAAGAAAAAGATGAATCTTGCGGGGATCATCTCCATTGCGGGAATCTTCTCGATGATCTTCGGCGCCATGTTCGGCAGTATCTTCGGGTTTGAGGATATTATTCCGGCGCTGTGGCTCAGGCCGGTGGAGGCTATGACCAGGCTGCCGTTCATCGGGCAGTTGAATACCGTGTTCATCATAGCGATTGCGTTTGGAATGGCGCTTAACATCCTGGTGATGATCTTCCAGATCATCAATGCGGCAAGGGCTCATGACACGGAGAACCTGTGGTTCTCAACGAACGGTGTGGCCGGGCTTGTGTTCTACGGATTCCTTGTATTGACCATCGTGCTTTATATGACGGGCCATAAGGTTCCGGGAAATATTCTGCTGCTGATCTTCTTAGGGATTCCGGTTCTGATGTTCGTCTTCAAGGAGCCGCTTACGAATCTGGTGGAACATAACCACAAGAAGATGGAAGAGAGTAAGGCGATGTTCCTGGTTCAGGGATTCTTTGAGTTGTTCGAGACAATGCTGAGTTATTTCTCTAATACATTGTCTTACGTGCGTATCGGCGCTTTCGCGGTCAGCCACGCGGCCATCATGGAGGTGGTGCTGATGCTTTCAGGGGCGCAGAGCGGATCACCGAATCTGTTCGGAGTGATTCTCGGCAATGCCATCGTGTGCGCTCTGGAAGGACTGATCGTCGGGATACAGGTGCTCCGTCTGGAATACTACGAGATGTTCAGCCGTTTCTATAAGGGAACCGGGCGGGAGTTTAAGCCTTTTAATAAGCAGAGGAAATAAATAAAAGAAAGCAATATAATTCCATATAAGAGGAGGATATGAATCATGTCATTAACAGTGAAATTATTACTCGTTGCAACACTGGTACTTAGTATCATCATTCCATTCGGATATTATCTGATCGGAGAGAAGACAAAGAAGCGTTATAAGAGGGCAATCGGGACGAATGCGTTCTTCTACTTCGGGGCATTCGCGGTGGCGGCTGTCATGATGCTCGGCGGAGCGCCGGCCCAGGCTGCCGAGGGCGCTGCCGAGGCTGCTTCTAATGCCGCCGGATTCGGTTATCTTGCCGCTGCACTGTCAACCGGTCTTTCCTGTGTCGGCGGTGGTATTGCCGTAGCGAGCGCTGCAAGCGCGGCGCTTGGCGCGATCAGCGAGGACCCAAGCGCGCTTGGTAAGTCCCTGATCTTCGTAGGTCTTGCGGAAGGTGTGTGTCTGTACGGACTGATCATCTCCTTCATGATCCTGGGTAGATTGTAAGATGAAGATGTATCTGATCAGTGATAATGTCGATACGCTGACGGGGAT